>NZ_DKJF01000053.1:0-50278 GCF_002454615.1 Pseudomonas sp. UBA6699 | reverse complement strand
GAGCGATCGGCCTCCCCGGAAGTGCTTCTTCAGCCTGACGAGAATATCTTCTCCCGCCAGGCCAGTCACAACATACAAGCAGCGACCGCAGCTCGCGATGCGCCGCGCGGGCGGCGCTCGATCTCACAGGCGCTGAAGATGCTGCGGCTACCCTTGCCAGGAACCATAGAATCTCCCACAGGGTACTGCACAGGCTTCGAGTGCTGCGGTATTCCTGTGGGAGATCACACAGCCCTAAGGGCTGCGCTGTCGCGCAGAGAACTCGATCCATAAGCCCGGCGCTGCAAGAAAGCCAGGCAAAAAAAAGGGGCGCCGACCAAGCGCCCCATAAGCCGTAAAGCACACAACAAATTCAGTTGGCGTCCACTAGCGCCATCGCCTCGGCACTGCACGCTTCAATCCGCGCCCAATCGCCATTCTTGATCCAGCTGCTGTCGAGCATCCAGGTGCCCCCTACACACATCACGTTGGGCAAGGCCATGTAATTGCGCACATTGGCCGGGTTCACACCACCGGTTGGGCAGAAGCGGATATCGCCGAAAGGCCCGCCGAACGCCTTGATCGCCGCCACGCCACCGCTGATTTCAGCAGGGAACAGCTTGAAGCGACGGTAGCCCAGGGCATACCCCAGCATGATTTCAGACGGCGTGCTGATGCCTGGCAGTAGCGGGATCTCGCTATCCACCCCGGCCTGGAGGAGCTCCGGGGTAATGCCTGGGGTGACGACAAATTGTGCACCTGCGGCTTCAACGGCGGCGAACATACCGCGGTCCAGAACAGTGCCGGCGCCCACGCAGAGCTCCGGGCGCTGCTTGCGCAGTACCTCGATGGCCTTCAGCCCAAGCGCTGAGCGCAAGGTCACTTCAAGGGTACGGATACCGCCAGCAGCCAGTGCGTCAGCCAGCGGCAGGATGTCTTCCTCACGGGCGATGGTGATTACCGGCAGGATGCGCGCCTTTTCGCAAATGGCGTCGATCCGCGCGGCTTTGTCGGCCATCGAGAGCTTGGACTGTGGGCGTTCAAGGGTGGTCATGACTGTGGATCCTTGGCTCATGGGCACCAGTAGATGTCCAGGGGGGCGTGAAGAAAAGCGCGAATCGGCATTTCGGTAAGGTCGTTGCCAGCCAGCGCGGCGCGCAGGGTGGCGAGTTTGCCCTGGCCCTGCACGGCCAGCGCGGTAAAGCCGGCACTGGCCAGCAAGGCGCGGGTCATCGAGAGGCGCTGGTGCGGCACGCTGGGCGCCAGCAACGGCAGGCAGCGACGTTGGCCAGCCAAGTCAAGGCCTGCTTCCAAGTTCGGGCTGGCCGGGAACAGCGAAGCGGTATGGCCATCGTCCCCCATGCCCAGCACCAGCACGTCGATCTGCGGCAGCTCGGCCAACGCCTGGTCGGCCATGAGTGCGGCGGCGTCGAGGTTTTCCGCCTGCTGGTACAGGCCAATGAAGCGGGCCTTGGCCGCATCACCCTGGAACAGGTGACGGGCCAGCAGGCCCGCATTGCTGTCGGCGTGCTCTACCGGCACCCAGCGTTCATCGGCCAGGCTGACGGTGACCTTGGCCCAGTCCAGCGCTTCGCTGGCCAGTTTTTCCAGGAAGGGCACCGGGCTGCGGCCACCGGACAACACCACGCAGGCCTGCCCCTTGGCAGCAACCGCAGCGCGCAGGCGCTCGGCCACGTCGTGGGCCTGCGTGGCGGCCAGCGCCTCGGCGTTTGCCAACTCGTGTACGTTCACGACCGCTGGCAGTTTCAGTTCAGATATCCCCATACCACGCCCTCCCATCGCGTGTGATCAGTGCAATCGAGCTCATTGGCCCCCAGGAGCCGGCCGCGTAAGGCTTGGGCGCATCGCCCGCATTACGCCAGCCGGCGATCAACTGGTCGCACCACTTCCAGGCATACTCGATTTCATCCTTGCGCACGAACAGGTTCTGGTTGCCGCGCATCACTTCGAGCAACAGCCGCTCGTAGGCATCCGGAATCCGCGCACTGCGCCAGGTATCGGAAAAATTCAGTTGCAGCGGGCCACTGCGCAGTTGCATGCCCTTGTCCAGCCCCTGCTCCTTGGTCATCACCCGCAACGAAATGCCTTCATCCGGCTGCAGGCGGATGATCAGCTTGTTGCCCACCTGCAAACGCTGTTCCGGGGCGAAGATGTAGTGCGGGGTTTCCTTGAAGTGGATAACGATCTGCGACAGCTTCTGCGGCATGCGCTTGCCGGTACGCAGGTAGAACGGCACGCCCGACCAACGCCAGTTGCGAATGTCGGCACGCAGGGCGACGAAGGTTTCGGTATCGCTCTGCGCGTTGGCATTGTCTTCTTCCAGGTAGCCCGGTACCGGCTTGCCGTCGCTGTAGCCGGCAATGTACTGGCCACGCACCACGCGGGTGCTCAGGGCGTCGCCCGTGATCGGTGCCAGTGCCTTCAACACCTTCACCTTTTCCTCGCGGATGGCATCGGCAGACAAGTCGCTGGGCGGGTCCATGGCGATCAGGCACAGCAGCTGCAGCAGGTGGTTCTGGATCATGTCGCGCAGTTGCCCGGCCTTGTCGAAGTAGCCCCAGCGGCCTTCGATACCGACCTTTTCGGCAACGGTGATCTCCACATGGGAGATGGAATTCTGGTTCCACTGGGTTTCGAACAGGCTGTTGGCAAACCGCAGGGCAATGAGGTTCTGCACGGTCTCCTTGCCCAGGTAGTGGTCGATACGGTAGACCCGGCTTTCCGGGAAGAACCGCGCGACAGCGTCGTTGACCCGGCGTGACGATTCCAGGTCATGGCCAATGGGTTTTTCCAGCACTACCCGGGTGCGCGCCACCAGGCCGGCCTTGTCAAGGTTCTCGCAAATGGCCCCGTATACAGCCGCGGCGGTGGCAAAGTAGGCGATCAACGGCAACTCGCCGGGCAACTGCTCGGCCAGCGCCTGATAGCCTTCGGGCTGCAGGAAGTCCAGGTGCAGGTAGCTCAGCCGGGCGAGGAAGCGCCCCAGTGCAGCCGGCTCGATATCGGCCTCGGGCACATGCCGGCGCAGGTGCGCTTCGATGTGATCCAGGTGCGCCTGCGCACTGCCGGCCTCACGCGCCAGCGCCAGCAGACGGGTGTCGGGGTGCAGCAGATTGGCGCGGTCGAGTTGGTACAGCGCAGGAAACAGCTTGCGCAGCGCCAGGTCGCCGAGGGCGCCAAACAGGGCAAAGGTGCAAGGTTCGACACTGATTGCAGCCATGATGTTGGTTCTTTCCTAAAGTTGGTCTAGGAATACCGCTTTCACATACGGTTTTCAAGGGGAAATGTAGTAAAAACCACAACATTACACACAAGTGTTACAGACAAGTGGTACACCAACCGCACCGACAGTACGATAGACGACCGTGCAAAAAGCCTGCTGCTCCCACAGCCGGCTGTCTTCCCGACCCAAGGACATACCCATGGACCGCGTGCGAAACCTCCTGGAACAGATCCAGGGACGCCTCGACGAGCTGAACAAGGCCGAACGCAAAGTCGCCGAAGTCATCCTGCTCAACCCGCAACAAGCCACCCGTTTCAGCATCGCTGCGCTGGCCCAGGCGGCCAAGGTCAGCGAGCCGACCGTCAACCGTTTCTGCCGCTCGTTCGGCGTCAGCGGCTACCCCGAGCTCAAGCTGCAACTGGCACAGAGCCTGGCCAGCGGCGCTGCCTATGTCAGCCGCGCAGTAGAGGCCGACGATGACCCGGCGGCCTATACCCAGAAAATCTTCGCCAGCGCCATTGCCTCACTCGACAGTGCCTGCCAGCAACTGGACCCGATGCAGGTCAGCCGTGCCGTGGACATGATGATCCAGGCCCGGCAAATCCACTTTTTCGGCCTTGGCGCCTCCGCCCCGGTGGCCCTCGATGCACAGCACAAGTTCTTCCGCTTCAACCTGGCGGTATCGGCCCATGCCGACGTGCTGATGCAGCGCATGCTGGCCTCGGTGGCCCACACTGGTGACCTGTTCGTGATCATTTCCTACACCGGGCGCACCCGCGAACTGGTCGATGTGGCACGCCTGGCCCGCGAAAACGGTGCCTCGGTACTGGGCCTGACTGCCGCCGGCTCGCCCCTGGCCAACGCCTGCA
The DNA here is from genome assembly GCF_002454615.1 of Pseudomonas sp. UBA6699. Taxonomy (NCBI): domain Bacteria; kingdom Pseudomonadati; phylum Pseudomonadota; class Gammaproteobacteria; order Pseudomonadales; family Pseudomonadaceae; genus Pseudomonas; species Pseudomonas sp. UBA6699. The sequence goes on along the minus strand of NZ_DKJF01000053.1, from coordinate 46,186 downwards.
GCCTGAGCCTGCATATCCCGCTGCCCGAAGACACGGACATCTACATGCCAATGACCTCGCGCATCATTCAGCTGACCGTGCTCGATGTCCTGGCTACCGGCATGACCCTGCGCCGTGGCGTGGATTTCCAGCCGCACCTGCGCAAGATCAAGGAAAGCCTGAACGCCAGCCGCTACCCGATCGAGGACGACGAACTCAACTGAGCCGGTGCGCCTGCAAACGCAGGTGGGCACGCTGCCCCGGCGCCAGGGTCAAGCCCTCGCCGCTGCCACTGGCCGCCTCGACGCAGACAAAGCCCTGGCATTCCCGCCCGGTCACGCCCATCAACGGGCGATTGCCCGGGTGCCAGACCACCGTGTCGTCGCTGTCGCCCGTGTCGATGCACAGCTCGCGCTGCCAGGCCGGGTCCTGCAGTTGTACCCGCGGCGTGCCCGGGTAGACCTTCTGGCAGCCGCCCTTGAGCTTCAGCGCACCGTCCTCGCGGCAGGCCTGACGGTTGAGCCGGTCATAACCCTGGATATCCTCCAGCCCAGACAGCGCTATCTCGGAAACGTGACTGATACGCCAGTAGGCCAGCAAGGCATGGCTCAACTGGCAGGGTTGGCTGTCCTGGTGCTCGGTGCTCAGGCTCAGCTCCATGCGGCTGCCCAACCGGGCATGCAGGTCGACCTGCCAGTCGCACAGGTCCAATTGCCACTTCAGGCTTACGCCCTCCTCGTCCTCGCGACTGTCCACCAGCTTCCAGTCCAGCAACCGCGCCCAGCCATGCGCCGGCCACAGGTCTTCGCTGGGGTGGCGGCCATACCACGGCCAGCACACCGGCACACCACCGCGTATCGCCCCCACCTGCGGCCACTGCTCGGCGCACCACAGCCAAGGCCGCTCGCCCGCCGGCTGAAAATGCAGCAGTTGCGCGCCCTGGCGGCTGAATACCGCCTGGCAACGGGGGTGGTCGATGATCAGTACATCGCGCTGCTGGTAACGCTCCCACTCGAATGTCGGCCGCGGCCGCTGCGAGGTGAAGAAGCGATGGAGCGGATGTTCAGGCATGGGTCAGAGCTCTTTTTGTTTGAGGTAGCGCTGTCTCGGCCTATCCCCAACACCCACTGCAGGGCAGTGGGTGTTGGGCGCCGAAAATGGATTGGCGTAAATTTACAACAATTGCCCTCAGAATGACGACTGAATCTTCAAGCCGGCGACCAGCGCATTGTCCACCTGGTCAACCCCACCCGGGCTCTTGATGTACTGCAGGTTGGGCCGCACGGTCAGCCAGTTGGTGACGTGGAAGCCGTAGTACAGCTCGGCGTTGTACTCGGTGCGCTGCAATGGCATGAAGCCTGGGTTGTCGTAATCGTCGATGCCGTTCTGCGCGTTGATCAGCTCGGCACGCTTCTTCACGTCGTCGTTCACATGGATGCGTGCCACGCCAAAGCCGATGTCATCCTTGGGCCGGGCGTCGAACGCGCCTTTGTACACCAACCCCACCTGCTGGTAGTTGTCGACCACGTTGGTGGCCTTGTCGTGCACGGTGAAGTTGGCGAACAGGCTGAGGCCGCGGTTCACATCCCCGGCATGGGCGGTGACCTGCTGCTGCGCCACCACCCACCAGCCATGCTTGCTGGAGTGCGACTTGAACGCGTTGCCGGTGATACCCTGCGGGTTGCCGTTGACGTCGTCGTAGACATCGTCGGCCTTGGCGGTGCTGTAGTAGTAGCCCAGGCGGTACTCGCCCGGCAGGCCGTTGACCTTGGGTGACCACACCGCCTCCACCGGCAGGATCGCGCCCTTGGTGCCGCTGCCACTGAGTTTGAAGCCGTTGCCGGTTTCCAGGTTGGACGGGTTCTGCTCGAAGGCACCGACCTGCACGAAGAAGTCCGGGGTGATGTTGTACTTCACCCGCAGCGCCCACTGGCTGACCGGCCAGTTGTACCAGATGCCGCCTACCCAGTTGCCCACCTGCGAACCGCAGAAGGCCAGGTTCTGGAAGTCGCACGGGAAGCTGTTGAAATCCTCACCCGGGCCGTAGCGGCCGACTTTCACATCCAGTGCGCCGTCGAAGTACTTCTGCTTGACCCACATCTGGGTCAGGCGCCAGGTCTGGCCGCGCCCCCACACCTCCTGCACCGAGCTGAACTGCCCGGCGCGCGGGTCGCTGATGCGGTCGTTGGACAGGTTACGGCCGCTACGCTCGGTGATCGCCAGCTTGAATTCGGCATCGTGCCAGCCAAAGATCTTCTGCAGGTCCAAGTGCGCGCCAAGGGCGAACTGGTCGCTGTAGCGCGCGGTTTTGTCGTCGTTGTAGCCGCCATGCAGGTTACCGGCCATTTCGCCCACGTAATCGAGGGTGAAATCGTAGCCCTTGTCCAGCAGCTCGGTGCGGGTGCCGCCCCAGTCGCCGGTCATCCACTTCGATTCGCTGGAAAATGCCTCGGCAGCTTGTGCACTGGCGCTGCCTACCACGGCGAGCAATGCCAGCGACCCCAATGTCTTGATACGTTTGCGCTGTTCCATCCCTTTGCGTCCTCTTTTTCTTATTGATGATGTAGACGAATTAACGGCCTTTGAAGTGAGCCACGTTGTCCTTGGTGGCTGCGGCAGTGCTGGCCAGGTGCAGCCGCTCGCCGCTGTTGGCGTCGAAAAGCAGCACCCGCGCCGGGTCCAGTTGCAGGTTGAGGTTGTCGCCAACCTGGCAGGCCACATCGGGCGCCAGGCGGCAGCACACCTTGGTCTGGTTGAGGGTGACGAACACCAGCAGGTCCGGCCCGGTGGGTTCGGTGACCTGCACTTCGGCACGAATGGCCGGCAGGCCGTTGCCCTCGCTGGCCCCCAGGGCGATCTGCTCAGGGCGGATGCCCAGCAGGATTTCACGGCCATCCTGTTCATTGGCGGCCAGCCCCAAGGGCAGCTCGCAGCGCGCCTGGCCGCTGTCGAGCAGCGCCAGCAGGCGACCATCCTGTTGCTTGAGGCGGGCCGGAATGAAGTTCATTGGCGGCGAGCCGATGAAGCTGGCGACAAACTGGTTGGCCGGGTCGTTGTAGATCTGTTGCGGGGTACCGAACTGCTGGATGATGCCATCTTTCATCACCGCAACCTTGTCGCCCAGGGTCATGGCCTCGATCTGGTCATGGGTGACGTACACGGTGGTGGTCTTCAGGCGCTGGTGCATCAGCTTCATTTCGGTACGCATCTCGACCCGCAGCTTGGCGTCCAGGTTGGACAGCGGCTCGTCGAACAGGTAGATCTTCGGCCGCCGCGCCAGTGCCCGGCCCATGGCCACACGCTGCTGCTGGCCGCCCGACAGCTGCGCCGGTTTGCGCGCCAGCAGGTGCTCGATCTGCAGCAGCTTGGCCACCCGCGCCACCTCTTCATCGATTGCCGCCTGCGGCAGCTTGCGGATTTTCAGGCCAAATTCGATGTTTTCGCGCACGCTCATGGTCGGGTACAGCGCATAGGACTGAAACACCATGGCGATGTCGCGGTCCTTGGGGCTCATGCCACTGACGTCCTGCCCGTCGATGAGAATGGCCCCGCCGGTGATCTGCTCCAGGCCGGCGATGCAGTTCATCAGGGTCGATTTGCCACAGCCCGACGGGCCAACCAAAATCAGGAACTCACCGTCGCTGATCGACAGCTGGATGTCCTTGAGGGTGTCGGGCAGGCCGGTGCCGTAGGTCTTGTTTACATTGCGCAGTTCGAGCGTTGCCATGACTTACCCCTTGACTGCGCCGGCCGTCAGCCCGCGCACGAAATATTTGCCTGCCACCACGTAGACCAGCAGGGTTGGAAGGCCGGCGATCATCGCCGCCGCCATGTCGACGTTGTATTCCTTGGCGCCGGTGCTGGTGTTCACCAGGTTGTTCAGGGCCACGGTGATCGGTTGCGAGTCGCCGCTGGAAAACACCACGCCGAACAGGAAATCGTTCCAGATCTGGGTGAACTGCCAGATCAGGCAGACCATGATGATCGGCGTCGACATCGGCAGGATGATGCGGCGGAAAATGGTGAAGAACCCGGCGCCATCCAGGCGCGCCGCCTTGACCAGCGCATCCGGGATGCTCACGTAGAAGTTGCGGAAGAACAGGGTGGTGAAGGCCAGCCCGTAGACCACGTGCACCAGCACCAGGCCACTGGTGGTGCTGGCCAGGCCGAGCTTGCCGAGGGTGAACGAGGCCGGCAGCAACACTGTCTGGAATGGCAGGAAGCAGCCGAACAACAGCAGCCCGAAGAACAGCTGCGACCCGCGGAAGCGCCACATCGAGAGCACATAGCCGTTCAACGCGCCGATGGCAGTGGAGATCAGCACCGCCGGCACGGTGATCATGATCGAGTTCCAGAAGTAACCGCTGACGGTACCCCAGGCCTTGACCCAGCCAATGCCAGTGATCACCGCGGGCCAGCTCAGCAGGTTGCCGGTGCTGATGTCTTCCGGGGTTTTGAAGCTGGTCAGCAGCATCACCACCAGCGGCACCAGGTACAGCAGCACAGCGATCAGCAACACGCCATGGATGGCGATACGGCCAAGGCTCAGTGCCGGTTTTTCGGCAGGGCTATTCGATGCGCTATGCATGGCGTTTGCTCCGCAGCTCCGAGTACAGGTAAGGCACGAGGATCGCCAGAATCGCGCCCAGCATGAGGATGGCGCTGGCCGACCCCATGCCCATCTGGCCGCGGCTGAAGGTGAACGAGTACATGAACATGGCCGGCAGGTCGGATGAGTAACCCGGGCCACCGGCGGTCATCGCCGCCACCAGGTCGAAGCTCTTGATGGCAATGTGCGAAAGAATCATCAGCGCACTGAAAAACACCGGGCGCAGGCTGGGCAGCACCACTGTCCAGTAAATGCGTGGCAGGCTGGCGCCGTCGATCTGCGCGGCGCGGATGATGGACTGGTCAACCCCGCGCAGCCCGGCCAGGAACATGGCCATGATGAAGCCCGATGCCTGCCACACGGCGGCGATCACCAGGCAGTACACCACCCGGTCCGGGTCGATCAGCCAGTCCAGCCGGAAGCCCTCCCAGCCCCAGTCGCGCAGCAGCTTGTCCAGGCCCATGCCAGGGTTGAGCAGCCACTTCCAGGCGGTGCCGGTAACGATCATCGACAGGGCCATGGGGTACAGGTAAATGGTCCGGATAAAACCTTCGCGGCGAATGCGCTGGTCCAGCAATACCGCCAGCAACACGCCAATGGCCAGGCTGATGGCGATGAACAGGCCGCCGAACAGCAGCAGGTTCTTGCTGGCCACCCACCAGCGATCGTTGTCGAACAGCCGGGCATATTGCGCCAGGCCCGCCCACTTGTAGGTGGGCAGGAAGGTCGAGGTGGTGAAGGACAGCACGAATGTCCAGAGGATGTAGCCGTAGAAGCCCACCAGCACAATGAACATGCTCGGTGCCAGCACCAGCTTGGGTAGCCAGCGCTGCAGCGCGTCCAGGGGTGAGGCCCGCAATTGGGCGGTAGTTGTGGTCATGGTTCACCTCAAAGGCGCTGCACTCCGGGTAGGAGCGGCCTTGCGTCGCGATGGGCTGCAGCGCAGCCCTGAGGACTCAAGTTCGACACCTACCTGAAAGATCGAGTGCGCAGGTTTGGGGCTGCTGCGCAGCCCATCGCGACGCAAGGCCGCTCCTACAACGGGACCGCGTCAGCCTTTACTGGGCCGCCTTGATGGCCGCCGCCAGCTTCTTCGCCGCATCGGCCGGGTCGGCCTTGGGGTCGTTGATGTAGTTGGTCACCACATCGAAGAACGCGCCCTGCACGGCCAGCGTGGTGGCCATGTTGTGCGCCATGCTTGGCTGCAGGCCGCCCGTCTGGGCGTCGGCGAGGAAGTCCTTGGCGGAGGTTTGCGCGCAGCTGTCGAAGCCATACTTGCCCATGTTGCCGAGCATGTCGTTACGCACCGGAATCGACCCTTTGTTGATGCTGAAGACCTTCTGGAAGTCCTCGCCCAGCACCTTGCGCGCGATGTCCTGCTGCCCGGCGGATGTTCCGGCGTCGTTCTGCTTGAACACCACCAGCGAGTCGATGTTGTACAAGAAGGCCTTGTCCGTGCCGGGGAATGGGACGCACTGGTAATCCTTGCCGGCGGTTTTCTTCGCCAGGGTCCATTCGCTCTTGGCCCAGTCACCCATGATCTGCATGCCGGCCTTGCCGTTGATGACCTTGGCCGCTTCCAGGTTCCAGTCCTGGCCCTTGCCATCCTGGTCCATGTAGGTGGCCACCTTTTTCAGCTCGGTCAGTGCCTTGACCATTTGCGGGCCAGCCAGGGTGGCGCTGTCGAGGTCGACCAGGGCCTTCTTGTAGCCATCGACGCCCATCACTGCCAGGACCACGTTTTCGAACACGGTGCTGTCCTGCCAAGGCTGGCCGCCATGGGCAAGCGCAATGAAGCCGGCGGCCTTGAGCTTGTCGGCAGCGGCATAGAATTCGTCGAGGGTGCTGGGCGCCTTGTCGATGCCGGCTTTCTTGAAGACTTCGGGGTTGATCCACAGCCAGTTGATACGGTGGATGTTGACCGGCACGGCAACGTAGTCACCGTCGTACTTCACGGTATCGGCGACCTTCTTGTCGAGCAGCGAGTCCCACTTTTCTTCCTTGGCCACGTCCTTGAGCACATCGGCATCGAGCAGGCCGGTGGCCGCCCAGTCCTGGATGTCCGGCCCCTTGATCTGCGCCACACCGGGTGGGTTGCCGGCGACTGCGCGGCTCTTGAGTACGGTCATGGCAGTGGCCCCGCCGCCGCCGGCAACGGCGCCGTCCTTCCAGGTGAAGCCGTCTTTCTCGACTTGCGCCTTGAGCACATCGACCGCTGCTTTTTCACCGCCAGAGGTCCACCAGTGCACCACCTCTACACTGCCTTTGCTTTCGGCGGCGCTGGCGCCCAGCGGCAGTAAGGAGGCGAGCGAGATAGCAGCGGCGAGACAGAGTTTGGAATTCATCGAAGCACCTTTCTTGTTGTTATGCGTGCAAGTCAAATGCTTGCGTTGCATGGAGTCTAAACAGCGTGCCCGCCCCGTCAGGTAACGAAGCGATGCGTGAATGTCATCATTTGGTTACATTGCTGCCCAGGTTGCTGGCCAGGCTGGGCGCCAGCGGCAAGCCTGGCAGCAGCAGCGCCTGGTAGGCGTGATAGAGGTCGGGCTTGCCCGGCCAGATGGTCCCGGCCGGCCGGTTGTTGCTATCGAGTTCGTGGTGCCAGCTGCCCGCCACAGGGTCGATGAAGTGGTTGGCGATAAACCCCCAGAGGGTGCGGTACCACTGCTCGTAACGGGCTTCGCCGGTACGCTGCAACAAGGCCGCGGCGGCGGCGCACGCTTCGGCGTGCACCCAGTGCAGGCGCGCATTCACCACCGGGCGGTTGGCCCAGTCCAGGGTGTAGACGAAACCCTCTGCGCCATCGACGTTCCAGGCGTGCTGGCAGGCGGCCTCGAACAGCCCGCTGGCACTTTCTGCCAGCCACTGCGGTGCCGGCAGCCCGGCACGTTGCAGGCTGGCCTCCAGGTGCAGTAGCAAACGCGCCCATTCCAGGGCGTGCCCAGGCGTGGTGCCAAAGGGCCGGAAATGATCGGCGGGGTGGTCGTGGTTGTAGTCCGCCACGGGCTGCCAGTGCACGTCGAAGTGTTCGATCACCCGGTAACCGCTACCGGCGGCATGGGTATGGATGATGCGTTCGGCGATACGCAACGCGCGTTGCAGCCACAGCGTGTTGCCGGTGACATCAGCCAGGGCCAGGAACGCCTCGGTCGCATGCATGTTGCTGTTGGCGCCACGGTACGGCTCGGGCAATTGCCAGGCACGGGAGTAAGCCTCTTGCAGGGCACCTTCGGCTTCGCTCCAGAAATGCCGCTCGATCACCTCGGTGGCGTCTGCCAGCAGGCCCCTGGCACTGGCGGCGCCCGCCACCACGGCAGAGCTGGCGGCCAGGGCGACGAAGGCATGCAGGTAGGCGGCCTTGCCGCTGTCCTGCTGGCCATCGGGGTGAGCGAACCAGCCCCCATAGCTGGCATCTTGCATGGCGCCGCGCAGGGCGGCCACGCCGTGCTCGGCGTAGGCCAGGCAGCCTGGAATGCCTTGCAGGTGAGCCAGGGCAAAACAGTGGGTCATGCGCGCCGTGTTCATGGTTTCGGCGCGGGCACCAGCGGCGAGTTGGCCTTTGGCATCCAGGTTGCCGAAGCCGTCCGGGCGTTTCGCGGCTTTGGCAAAGGCCAGCAGCCGCTGTGCCTCGGCCAGGCGCCAGGCCGTATGAGCCGGGGCTTTCAGCCAGCTGGTGGAGGGCAGTAGGTGGGTATTCATGAGCCAGCTTTATCCTTGCCAGTCGTGTGCGAATTCTAGCCAGCGGGGTCGAGGCAGATGTCACGAAGGAGGTTGGGATTGTCACTGGGCAGTGACAATTGAGTGACCTGAGGGCAAACCTTGAAACCCGTGCGGCCCTTGCAGGCAACACGGAAAATCAGTCCATGCCTCGCGGCAGGAACAAGGTTACCCGCAGCCCGCCGTCGCGCAGGTTCAGCAAACTCACCTCGCCGGCATGGCTATGGGCAATATTGCGTGCAATCCCCAACCCCAGCCCGTAACCCTGTTGCTGGGCGGCCAGGCGGAAGTGTGGCTCGAACACCTGCTCCAGCTGCTGCTGGGGTACCCCCGGCCCTTGGTCATCCACCTGCAGCACAAAGCCCTCGGCGCTGTCGATGATACGCAGTTGCGCCCGTTCGCCGTACTTGATGGCGTTGTCGATCAGGTTGCCGATGCAGCGTCGCAGGGCCAGAGGTTTGCCGGGGTACGGTGCAAGCGCCTTGCCGTACACAGTGACGCGGCCATCGGCCAGGTAAGGCTCGGCCAGGATATCCAGCACCTGATTGAGGTCGACGGGCTCGATGTTCTCGTGGATGTCGGTGTCCTTCACACATTGCAGGGCGCCTTTGACCAGCAGCTCCAGCTCGTCCAGGTCCTGGCTGAACTTGGCTTGCAGGCGCTCGTCTTCCAACAGCTCGACACGCAGGCGCAGGCGGGTTATTGGTGTGCGCAGGTCGTGGGATATGGCGCTGAACAACTGGCTGCGTTCGGTCAGGTAACGGCTGATACGTTCGCGCATGCTGTTGAATGCCCGGCTCACCTCGACCACTTCGCTGCCGCCACCTTCCGCCAGCGGCGCCACATCAGCGCCCAGCGACATTTCCCGCGCGGCCCGGGCCAGGCGTTTGAGTGGCCAGCTTTGCCAGTGCACCAGCAAGCCGATGAACAGCAACAGCAAGGCCGTGGTCAGCACCATGAACCCCACCTGCTGGCGTGGCAGGCGTTCGGCTTCCAGGCCGGTATACGGCTCGGGCAGCAACGAGGCGATGTACAGCCACTCCCCCTCCCCCAGGCGGATCTGCGTGACCAGCACCGGTGGCTTGAGGGGCTCGAGCGTCAGCGAGTAATGCGCCCACGAGCGCGGCAGCTCGTCGAGCTTGAGGCCGCTGTTGAAGATGCGCAGCTCGTCAGGCCCGACGAACTCGACGGAAATTTCCATCTGCGACCCCAGGCGCTCGTGCAACACCTGCTGGAATACATCGATCACCGCCTGCTTGCGCGCCGTGACGGGCAACGCCTGCATGTCCAGCGGGGTGGCGTTGAGCGATACGAAAAACCGCGTGCCGCCCATGCTGCGCAACTGGTCGAGCACCAGCGGCCGGTAGGCCACTGGCAACGACCGGAAGTAACTGACGCTGGCGCTCATCGAATGGGCCAGGCTGCTGGCACTGGCCCGCAACCCCTGCAACTGGCTGGCGCGCAGTTGGGAAACCCAGATGATGCTCGACAACCCCTGGGCCAGCAGCACCACCAGCAGGGTCAGCAGCAGCATGCGCCCCAGCAGTGAGCGGGGCAGCAAGCGCCAGCGCCGCTCAGGGCGCACAGCAGACATGCGCCGCCAACAGGTAACCGCTGCCGCGCACGGTGCGGATCAGCCGGGGAGGTTTATCGGTGTCGCGCAGGCGCTGGCGCAGGCGACTGACCGCCATGTCGACGATACGGTCCAGCGGCATCGGCTCGCGGCCGCGGGTGGCGTTGCCGATGGTGTCGCGGTCGAGGATTTGCTGTGGGTGGTCGAGGAACAGCTTGAGCAGTGCGAAGTCGGCACCGGAGAGAATCACCTCCTCACCATCGCGGTGGAACAGCCGGTGGCTGACCGTGTCCAGGCGCCAGTCATCGAAGGCCAGCACCGCGCTCCCCGGCGCCGCCTGGCCAAACTCGGCGCGGCGCAGCAGGGCCTTCAGCCGCGCCTGCAGCTCGCGCGGGCTGAACGGTTTGCCCAGGTAGTCGTCGGCACCCAGCTCCAGGCCGATGACCCGGTCGGCTTCATCGGAACTGGCAGTGAGCATGATGATTGGCACACGCGCCCGGCGCGGATGCTGCCGAACCCAGCGGCACAGGCTGAAACCATCTTCATCGGGCAACATGACATCGAGAATGACCAGGTCGCAGGGGCTGCTGTCCAGCGCGCGGCGAAAGCCCGCGCCGTCGGCTTCGGCATGCACCTGGAAGCCGGAGCGGCTCAAATAGGTTTGCAGCAGTTCACGGATTTCCTGGTCGTCGTCGACCATCAGGATCGATTTGCCGGCAGTGCTCAAGGTGGTCCTTCCTCTTCTTGGTTACAGGTCTTTGCTGCCTGTTTTTATTGGGGCTGCTTTGCAGCCCTTCGCGGGCTTGCCCGCGATGGGCCGCAAAGCGGCCCCAGTCAATGGTCCAGCGCTTGCTGCAACGCCACACCCGCCCCCAGCAACCCGGAAAACTCCGCCGTCACCAGCCACACCGGCACACCCGCAAAGTAGCCGCTCATGCAGCCTTTGTCGGCAAAGCTGGCGGCGAACCCGCTGCGCAGGAACAACTCGGCAAACCGCGGGATGACCCCGCCAACGATATAGACCCCACCGCGCGCGCCCAGGGTAAGCACATTGTTCCCGGCCACGCGCCCCAGGAACCGGCAGAACTGCTCGATCACCGCCAGTGCCCGTGGCTCGCCGCCCAGTGCTGCATCGGTGATCTGCGCCGGGGACGTGTGCCGTGGGGCGTCGCCGTCCAGCGCACACAGGGCCTGGTAAAGCCGTACCAGGCCACCCCCGCTGAGTACCGTCTCGGCACTGACATGGCCGATTTGCTGGTGGATCTGCTGGTGGATCGCCGCTTCGCGGGCGTTGCCCACCGGCAGGTCGACATGCCCGCCTTCGCCCGGCAAGGCCTGCCAGTGCTGCCCGCCAAGGCGCAGCAGCGAACCCACGCCAAGGCCGGTGCCCGGGCCGATCACCAGTGCCGGGCGCGTGGGGTCTGCCTGGCCGGGGCACACCTGGCGCACTTCGCCTTCCTGCAGGCGGGTCATGCCCAACGCCATGGCGGTGAAATCATTGATCAACACCAGCCGCTCGACCTGCAAGGTCTTGCAGAACGCCAGGCGGCTCAGGCGCCAGTGGTTGTTGGTGAAGCGAAACTCGTCGCCCTCGACCGGCCCTGCCACCGCCAGGCACACCGCGGCCAGGCCGCCGCGGGCGATGCCCTGGCCATGCAGATAGGCCTCGATAGCCTGCTCCGGGCTGGTGTAGTCCGCGGTAGCGAAGACTTTTACCTCGTGCAACTGGTTGTCACGCCACAACGCAAAACGGGCGTTGGTGCCGCCGATATCGCCAACCAGCAGGTCCTTCATTTAAGGTTCTCCAGGGCAGAGGTGAAGGCACTGGCGCCCTGCTCTGCCGGGCTGAACGCCATGCGCATGAAGCCGAACAGCTCGCGCCCGCACCCCAGGTCATTGCCCTGGGGCGCCGGCGGCAGGTCGCGGCTGGCCAGTTCTTCGGCCGATACCAGTACCCGCAGCGTGCCTTCGACACCATCAACGCGCACCATATCACCATCGCGCACCCGTGCCAGCGGGCCACCGTCATAGGCTTCGGGGCACACGTGGATCGCCGCCGGGATCTTGCCCGAGGCGCCGGACATGCGCCCGTCGGTAACCAGCGCCACCTTGAAGCCGCGGTCTTGCAGCACGCCCAGGAACGGCGTGAGCTTGTGCAGCTCGGGCATGCCATTGCAACGGGGGCCCTGGAAGCGCACCACGGCCACGAAATCACACTCCAGCTCACCGGCCTTGAACGCATCGGCCAGCGACTGCTGATCGTGGAACACCCGCGCCGGGGCCTCGACCACTTGGTGCTCGGCAGCTACAGCCGAAACCTTCATCACGCCACGCCCCAGGTTGCCCTCCATCACCCGCAGGCCGCCTTCGGCCGAGAACGGCCGCGCGACCGGGCGCAGGATGCTTTCGTCCAGGCTTTGCAGCGGGCCTTCGCGCCATTCCAGCTTGCCATCATCGAGGAACGGCTCCTGGGTGTAACGGCGCAGGCCGTGGCCGGCGACGGTGTTGACGTCTTCGTGCAACAGGCCGGCATCGAGCAGCTCGCGGATCAGGAAGGCCATGCCGCCAGCGGCCTGGAAGTGGTTGATGTCAGCCTTGCCGTTGGGGTAGACATGCGACAGGGTGGGCACGACCTCGGAGAGGTCGGCCATGTCCTGCCAGGTCAGCTGTATGCCGGCAGCCTGGGCAATTGCCGGGATATGCAGGGTATGGTTGGTGGAGCCACCCGTGGCGTGCAGGGCAACGATGGAGTTGACCAGCGCCTTCTCGTCGACGATTTCGCCCAGCGGCATGAAGCTGCCACTGGCCTTGGTCATGCGCGTGACCTGTTGCGCGGCCTCGGCGGTGAGCGCATCGCGCAGCGGCGTGTACGGGTTGACGAACGACGCGCCAGGCAGATGCAGGCCCATCACCTCCATCACCAGCTGGTTGGTATTGGCGGTGCCGTAGAAGGTGCAGGTACCCGGGCTGTGGTAGGAGTTCATCTCCGACTCCAGCAGCTCCTCGCGGCTGGCCTTGCCTTCGGCATAGCGCTGGCGCACGTCGGCCTTCTGCTTGTTGGAAATGCCGGAAACCATCGGCCCGCCCGGCACGAAAATGGTCGGCAAATGGCCAAAGCGCAACGCGCCCATCATCAGCCCGGGGACGATCTTGTCGCAAATGCCCAGCATCAGCGCGGCGTCGAACATGTTGTGCGACAGCGCTACCGCGGTGGACATGGCAATCACTTCCCGGCTGGCGATGGCCAGTTCCATGCCCGGCTCACCCTGGGTCACGCCGTCGCACATGGCCGGCACGCCACCGGCGAACTGGCCGACCGAGCCGACCTCGCGCAGGGCCTGCTTGATCTGCTCGGGGAAGTGCAGGTACGGCTGGTGGGCCGACAGCATGTCGTTGTAGGCCGAGACGATGGCCACGTTGGCGGCGTTCATCAGGCGCAGCGTTTGCTTGTCGTCGCTCCCGCAACCGGCCACCCCGTGGGCGAAGTTGGCGCACTGCAGGCTGGCGCGCATGGGCCCGTCACTGGCCGCGCCGCGAATCAGCTGCAGGTAGCGTTCGCGGGTGGCTCGGCTGCGTTCGACCAGCCGCTGGGTGACCTCAAGGATGCGCGGATGCATGTACTGGACTCCAGACTAATTGTAAGGGCGGTTTACCGGGCATTTCCCCTCCAACCGATTGCCGCCTAGGCTCAAGACCAGGAGCCCGCTGCATCGGTAGAGGCATATTGCCCCACCACTCGTTGTATGTTTAAACAAAATACTGCCACTAAAAAGGCTTGTTTTCTATCTGATAGTGAATAATCTTGTAATTCCAACAACAAAACCGTTTCAGTGAAGCTCCTTTGTGCCACAGGTTTCACTCGGACTGCCAGAGGTACTGCCATGACCCTTCGCATCGCCATCAATGGATTCGGCCGCATCGGCCGCAACGTCCTGCGCGCACTGTATACCCAAGGCTACCGCCAGGACCTGCAGGTCGTCGCCATCAACGACCTGGGCGACAGCGCCATGAACGCCCACCTGCTCAAGTACGACAGCGTGCACGGCACCTTCGACGCCACGGTCGAGGCCGACCACGAAAGCCTCACGGTCAATGGTGACCGTATCGCGGTCAGTGCCATTCGCAACCCGGCCGAACTGCCGTGGAAGGCCGAAGCGATCGATGTGGTGTTCGAATGCACCGGGTTGTTTACCGAGCGGGCCAAGGCAGCTGCCCACCTGGCTGCCGGGGCGGGCAAGGTGATTGTCTCGGCGCCGGCCAAAGGGGCTGATGCCACCGTGGTGTACGGGGTCAACCATGACGTGCTGCGGGCTTCGCACCAGGTCATATCCAACGCCTCGTGCACCACCAACTGCCTGGCACCGATCGCCCAGGTGCTGCACCGCGAGTTCGGCATCGAGCAAGGCCTGATGACCACCATCCACGCCTATACCAACGACCAGGTGCTGACCGACGTTTACCACAGCGACCCGTACCGCGCGCGCTCGGCAACCCAGTCGATGATCCCCAGCAAGACCGGCGCGGCCGAGGCGGTAGGCCTGGTATTGCCGGAACTGGCCGGCAAACTGACCGGTATGGCCGTGCGGGTCCCAGTGATCAACGTGTCGCTGGTGGACCTGACCGTGAACCTCAAACGCGAGGCCACCGCCGAGCAGGTCAACCAGTTGTTCCTCGAGGCGAGCAAGCATTCCAAGGTCTTGGGCTATAACGCGTTGCCATTGGTTTCCTGCGATTTCAACCACAACCCGCTGTCGTCGATCTTCGATGCCAACCACACCCGCGCCAACGGGCGCATGCTCAAGGTGCTGGCCTGGTATGACAACGAGTGGGGCTTCAGCAACCGCATGCTGGATAACTGCCTGGCGTTGTGCAGGGCACGGTGAGCCTGACGGGGCACTTTTGGCGCCTGTGAGACCCGGCGCCGCGCGGGCGGCGCTCGGTCTCGAATACACAGAACATCCTCCCCCAGCCACCAGCGGGCTCACAATCTTTACCTTTTCCTAACATTCCCAGACTTGACCTTTCGCATAGATGATAAGCATTATCATTAGCTTTTGGTCGGTCAGGTCTTCTCGTGAGTCAGTCCCGGTTCAACGCCGTCTTCCTCCTCCAGCGCCTTTCCCTGCTGCGCACCCTGCAGCGCATGGTCGGCAACCCCAGCACCGCCGAGGACCTGCTGCAGGAAACCTACCTGCGGGTGTCGCGCGCCCTGGGCGAGCGGCCTGTCGAGCACATCGAACCTTTCGTGTTCCAGACGGCCCGCAACCTGGCGCTCGACCACCTGCGCGCCCGCCGGGTGCAGGCCCGCATGCTGGTCGACGACGTGCCCGACGAGGTGCTGCACAGCGTGGCCGCACCGGCCAGCAGCAGCGAGGATGCCGCGCACGCCGAACAACTGCTCAAGCACCTGAGCATCAGCCTGAACCAGCTGAGCGAGCGCCAGCAGCGCATCTTCATTCTCAGCCGCCTGCATGGCGCCACCTACCTGGAAATTGCCGAGCAACTGAATGTTTCGGCCAGTACGGTACAAAAGGAACTGAAGCTGATCATGGCCATCTGCATGGGCGTCGCCGAGCGCCTGAAGTGAACCGGCCGCTGGCCAGCCCCTCAACGTAAAGCCCTTGCCACACCACGCCGCAGCCTTGATCATTTGCAAAAAACCACGCAAGGATTCCCCGTGACCGACAGCCCCGCCCCTCACCCGTCACCTGCCGGGCCCAATGCCCGTGCGCGTGCCATGGACGAGGCGCTGGAATGGCTGGTACGCCTGCAAGGCGCCGATGCCGAAGACACCCTCGCCTTCCAGGCCTGGTTGAGCGCAGCGCCAGAAAACGCCGAAGCCTATGTCGAGGCAGAAGCGCTGTGGAACGGTATGCCGCTGCACCAGGTGGCCACGCAGATGCACCGGCAGCAGCGTCGGTCGTGGCGCGGGCGCCTGCGCAGCCACTGGAAGCCGTTGGCGACGGCAGCCGTGCTGCTGGTTGGGCTGGTGACCTTCGGCAACCTGCCGACACGCCTGCAGGCCGACCACCTGACCGTGGTCGGCGAACGCCAGCGCCTGCAACTGGACGATGGCGCGAAGGTGCTGCTGAATACCAATTCGGCGTTCGCCAGTGACCGCCGCGGCGGCCGCCAGGTCGCGCGCCTGCTGCAGGGTGAAGCCTACTTCCAGGTGCCGCAGAACGCGCCGATGCCGCTGGAAGTCCAGGCCGGGCCATTGCGCGCGCAAGCACGCGATACCGATTTCGCCGTGCGCTACCTCAACGGTGAAGCGCAACTGCGGGTGCAGCGCGGCGATGTCGACCTGCAAGGTGCGCGTGACCAGCGCATACGCCTCAGCGCTGGCGACAGCATCAGTGTGGGCCCCCAGGGCATTGGCCAGCGCCAGCGCCCCGACATGCACAAGGACCTGGCCTGGGTCGATGGCCGCCTGGTGTTCGAAAACTGCCCGCTGAGCCAGGTACTGGCCGAAGTCCGGCGCTATTACCCCGGCTGGATCATCAACCGCAATACCCAGCTGGATGACATTGCCGTAACCGGCAACTACCGCCTCGACCAGCCGCTGGAAACCCTGCGCGCGCTGGCTCACATCACCTCCGCCCAGTTGCATGAGTACCCGGCGCTGGTCATCCTGAACTGACTGTTTGCCTCCCCTGCGGCCACGCCGCCGCGCAGCCCGGCATGCCTGTTCAACGCTTTTGCATTTATTTTTACGCGGTTTTGCGCCCCCATCCGTCTCGTTATAGCCAATGCAACTGATTCTTGTTTAACAAACGAGAACAGACACCTATAACTGTCTGCACGTTTGGGAGCGCTTTCGATGTACACAGGTATTACCCGCTCGTCTTCCCTTCCCCGCCGTACCGGGCAGCTTTCGCTGCTGACCTTGGCATTGCTCGCCAGCGGCGCCTGCAGCCTGCCGGCGCTGGCTGCCGAACCGGCCCGCGCCAGCAGCCCGCGCATGGGCGATTACCGCTTCAGCATCGGCCAGCAACCGCTGGTGTCGGCCATCAACGCCTTCAGCCAGGTCACCGGTTGGCAGGTTGGCTTCAGCGCCGAGTTGGCCGAAGGCGTGGCCTCACCCGGTGTACAGGGTGCGCTGCCGCCAGATGCCGCGCTCAAGCGCCTGTTGCAGGGCACCGGGCTGAGCTTTCGCAAGATCGGCAATGCCAATGTGGTACTCGAACGCCAGGCCGCGAACAATGTGATCGCGCTGCAGCAAGTGACCGTCAGCGCCACCCGCAGTGCCCAGGACGTGAGCCAGGTGCCGAGCACGGTCAGCGTGCAGACCCGAGCGCAACTGGACCGCCAGAACGTCAACAACATCCAGGACCTGGTGCGTTACGAACCGGGTGTGTCGGTGGCCGGCACCGGCCAGCGCAGTGGCCTGAACGGCTACAACATCCGCGGTATCGACGGCGAGCGGATTCTCACCCAGGTCGACGGTGTGGCGATCCCCGACAGTTTCTTCTACGGCCCCTACGCGCAAACCCAACGCAACTATGTCGACCCGGAAATCGTCAAGCGCGTGGAAATCCTGCGCGGCCCGGCCTCGGTGCTGTATGGCAGCAATGCGATCGGCGGCGCGGTCAGCTACTTCACCCTCGACCCCGACGACATCATCAAGCCAGGCAAGGATGTTGGCGCACGCCTGAAAAGCGGTTACAGCTCGGCGGACGAAAGCTGGCTGACCTCGGCCACCGTCGCCGGGCGTCAGGGCGATGTCGACGGCCTGCTGCACCTGAGCCAGCGCAATGGCCACGAGACCGAGACCCAAGGCCATCACAGCGGCGCCGGCCTGGCCCGTACCGAAGCCAACCCGATGGACGTGCGCACCACCAACGTGCTGGCCAAGGCAGGCTGGAACTACGCTGACGACGCCCGCCTGGGCGTTACTTACGAGCGCTACAAGGATGACCGCGACCAGAATATCCTCAGCGCCGCGGGAGGGCCGTTCATACCCGGGTTCGGGGGCATGGGCTACTACAAGGCGCGCAGCGGCAACGACACCATCACCCGCGAACGCTTCGGCATCAACCATGAATTCGGCCTGGACACGCTGTTCGCTGACCAGGTGAAGTGGAGCCTGAACTACCAGGTCGCCAAGACCGACCAGCACACCGATGAAATCTATGCGCCACCTGGCCGCCAGGTACTGCGCACCCGCGACACACGTTACAAGGACCGCCAGTGGGTATTCGATGCCCAGCTGGACAAAGCCTTCAGCATCGGCAGCACCGACCACTTGCTGACCTACGGCACCACCCTCAAGCACGAGAAAATCACCGGGTCGCGCAGCGGCACGGGCACCTGCCTGGCCGTAGGCTCGGGTTGCGCTGCCGCCGGCGCGCCGCGCCCGGCCGACGGCCAGGTGCTGGTCAGTGATTTCCCGGACCCGACCGTGAACACCTACAGCCTGTTCGTGCAGGATGAAATCCGCTGGAACCGCTGGACCTTCCTGCCAGGCGCCCGTTACGACTACACGCGCATGCAGCCCAAGTTCACCGAGGCGTTCCTGCGTGGCCTGGAGTCCACCGCCACCGCGCCCACCTCCCAGGACGACTCGGACAAGACGTGGCACCGCGTCTCGCCCAAGTTCGGCCTGACCTACGCCTTCGATGACCACTACACCTGGTACGGCCAGTACGCTGAGGGCTTCCGCACGCCGACCGCCAAGTCCATGTACGGGAAATTCGTCAACCTAGACCAAGGCTACCGGGTAGAAGGCAACCCAGGGCTGGAGCCTGAAAAGAGCAAGGGCTACGAAACCGGCCTGCGCGGCAACTTCGACGCCGGTAACTTCGACGTGGCGGTGTTCTACAACAAGTACCGCGACTTCATCGACGAAGACGCCGTGCAGAGCGCCAACCTGGAACAGACCTTCCAGGCCAACAACATCAAGCACGCCACCATCAAGGGCGCCGAGGTCAAGGGCCGCCTCAACCTTGACCACTTCGGAGCGCCACAAGGCCTGTATACCCAGGGCTCGATTGCCTATACCTATGGCCGTAACGATGACACCGGCGAACCGCTGAACACGGTCAACCCGCTCAAAGGCGTGTTCGGCCTGGGTTACGAGCAACACAACTATGGTGGCTTGCTGAGCTGGACGCTGGTCAAGCGCAAGACCCGGGTCGACGACAGCACCTTCTACTCGCCAGACGGTTCGAGCACGAAGTTCCGCACGCCAGGCTATGGCGTGCTGGACCTGACCGGTTTCTACAAGGTGACCGACGACGTCACCATCAACGCCGGGCTGTACAACCTGACCGACAAGAAATACTGGCAGTGGGACTCGGTACGCAGCTATGACGGCCAGGGTGAAGCGGCTGTGACCCAGCCGGCCAACATCGACCGTTTGAGCATGCCGGGGCGCAACTTCGGCATCAATGTGGTGTGGGATATCTGAAGGTTTCAGGTTTGCAGCGCCTGTGGGATCAGGCGCCGCCCGCGCGGCGCCCGATCCCACAGGCAACGCAATGACCCGTCTGTAGATACCCGGTTTTTTTTACTGTTCCGCCCCCGCTGCTTCGTCTTGTCTCTAGACGCCCTCTTTCCAAGGACTGCCCCATGATCGACCGCCCAGCCTTGCGCTCCCAGCGCCTGAACCAGATCACCCACGCCCCGCACGCCGAGCTGGATGCCCTGGTCAAGTCCCACGCCCCATTCGACAGCCGCGAAAGTTTCGCCCGCTTCGTGGTCGCCCAGTACCTGTTCCAATCCGAGCTGCAGGCCCTGTACAACGACCCGCAACTGATCGCCATCGTCCCCGACCTGGCCGCGCGCTGCCGGGCCGACCAAGCCCGCCTCGACCTCGCCGACCTCGACACCCAGGTGCCGGCCGCGGTGCCGGGTGCCTTGGCCAATCCGAGCCTGGGCGAGGCAATGGGCTGGATCTTCGTCTCCGAAGGCTCCAAACTGGGCGCTGCGTTTCTGATCAAACGGGCCGCAGCGCTGGGCCTGTCCGACAGCTTCGGCGCCCGGCACCTGGGCGAGCCGGCCGGTGGCCGTGCTGAAGGCTGGAAGCAGTTCACCCGCATCCTGGATGCCCTGGACCTGTCGGCCGAAGAAGACGCGGCTGCCGAGCGCGGCGCAGTAGCGGCATTCGAGCGCTTCACCGAGCTGCTCAAGCATGCCTATGCTGCAGATGCTGCGCTGGTTTGATACGCCTTAGCCAGCCACCCTTCTGGTGGCCGCACCGTTTTTTGCAGTGAGACCATGACCCGACCCGCCCGCTCGAAACTCGCCCGCCTGCTGTATGGAATACTGGCTTACGTGAGCCTGGGGGTGGGTCTGGTCGCGATCGTCATTCCCGGCCTGCCAACCACCGAATTCATCCTGCTGGCAGCGTGGGCTGCAACGCGCAGTTCGCCACGGTTGTCGGCCTGGCTGGAAAACCACCGCCTGTTTGGGCCGATTCTGTACAACTGGCGCAACGGCAAGGTGATCCAGCGCCGCGCCAAGGTCAGCGCTACCTTCAGCATGCTGCTCTGTGCAGGCCTGATGCTGACCTTTCTTGAACACCACTGGCCGGTATTCCTCGCCATCGCCGGCATGACCCTGGGCAACCTGTGGATCTGGTCACGCCCGGAGCACGCCTGCGCAGCCCCATCACAAGCTCAGCAACCCTGAATACAGGGCGTAGGCGGCCAGCGCCGCGCCTGCCAGCACGGCCGCGAAAATCAGCTTTTCCCACGTGGTGAACAGGGTTTGCCGCTGCTCATGCTTGGCCCTGGCGAACAGGATCACGCCCGGGGCATACAGCAATGCCGACAACAGCAGGTACTTGAGCCCGCCGGCATACAGCAGCCAGATGGCGTAGAGCAAGGCAACCAGCGCCACCAGCACGTCTTTGCGCCGCAACCGTGGCTGCGCGGCGTAGCTCTCGCCACGCACCGCCAGCAGCAGCGCATAGGCCGCCGACCACAGGTAAGGCACCAGGATCATCGACGACGCCAGGTAGATCAGGCTGGTGTAAGTGCCGGCCGAGAACAACGTGATCAGCAGGAAACCCTGGATCATGCAGTTGGTGAGCCACAGGGCATTGGCCGGTACATGGTTGGCGTTTTCCTTGGCCAGGAAGCGCGGCATGGTCTTGTCACGAGCGGTGGCGTAAAGAATCTCGGCACACAACAATGCCCAGGAAAGCAACGCCCCCAGCAGCGAAACCGCCAGGCCGATACTGATCAGCAATGCGCCCCAAGGGCCGACGATATGCTCCAGCACCGACGCCAGCGAAGGGTTCTGCAAACCGGCAAGCTCCGGCTGGGTCATCACCCCGAGGGACAGCACGTTGACCAGCACCAGTAGCGCCAGCACACCGAGAAAGCCGATGACCGTGGCCTTGCCCACATCGGAGCGGCGCTGGGCCCGCCCGGAGTAGACGCTGGCGCCCTCGATGCCGATGAACACGAATACGGTCACCAGCATCATGTTGCGCACCTGCTCCAGCACACCTCCGAACTGAGGGTTGCTCAACCCCCAGATATCCCGGGTGAAGATATCGGCGCGGAAGGCGAATGCGGCAATCACCACGAAAATCAGGATGGGCACCACTTTGGCCACGGTGGTCACCTGGTTGATGAACGCCGCCTCCTTGATGCCGCGCAAGACCAGAAAGTGCACCGCCCACAGCAGGACTGAGGCACAACCGATGGCGACAGGCGTATTGCCCTCGCCAAATACAGGGAAGTAGAAACCCAGGGTGCTGAACAGCAATACGAAGTAACCGACGTTGCCCAGCCAGGCGCTGATCCAGTAGCCCCAGGCCGATGAGAAGCCCATGTAGTCGCCAAAACCGGCTTTGGCGTAGGCATATACTCCCGAGTCCAGTTCCGGCTTGCGGTTGGCCAGGGTCTGGAACACGGAGGCCAGGGCCAGCATGCCCACCGCAGTGATGGTCCAGCCGATCAGCACCGCCCCTACATCGGCACGCGCCGCCATGTTCTGCGGCAACGAGAATATCCCGCCGCCAATCATCGAGCCGACCACCAACGCGATCAGCGCGCCCAAGCGTAGCTTCTGACCCGGTTCGCTCATGTATCCCCCGTTTTTCGCCAATGTCGTACGAATGCAACAGCGTTTGCGGCCATATAGAAACGCTTGCTTATAGTGAACCCATTCACAAAATGACGCGCGGTAATAACAGTTTTATCTATAAATAGATTCTGTAAAAACTAGCAGCTAGATAGTCACTGGAAAAGAAAGTGATAAAACTCGAAATATGCGTAAAAAAGTGGCGAAAGCCGCGAAAGCGACTAGCGTCAAGCATCGCAGGTTGAACAGAGCGTTTGCTCTAGAATGACATGGAGGTGCCAGTGCGCAAGGCCTGCAGCTTGAGATGTCGGCACACTCCAGGAGCACCGTGAAGGTTTTTTCCTACTTCACGGCACCATGACCTGACCCACGTCAGCGAATGGCTGAGACGGCGGATTTATGCTGTCGTCAACTTTCTCCTGGCAGGAGTTGTTAAATGTCTGATTCATCCGGAAAATTGAAACTCGGTGCATTAGTTGCACTCGTGGTCGGCTCGATGATTGGCGGCGGCATATTCTCCCTGCCGCAGAACATGGCGGCCAGCGCAGGGGTTGGCGCGGTACTGATCGGCTGGGCCATCACTGCCGTGGGCATGCTGACCCTGGCCTTCGTGTTCCAGACCCTGGCCAACCGCAAACCAGACCTCGATGGCGGGGTTTATGCCTACGCCAAGGCCGGCTTTGGCGACTACATGGGCTTTTCTTCGGCCTGGGGCTACTGGATCAGTGCCTGGCTGGGCAACGTCGGCTACTTCGTGCTGCTGTTCAGCACCCTGGGCTACTTCTTCCCGGTCTTTGGCGAGGGCAACACGCCAGCCGCCATCATCGGCGCCTCGCTACTGCTATGGGCCGTGCATTTCCTGGTCTTGCGCGGCATCAAGGAAGCGGCGTTCATCAACCTGGTGACCACCGTGGCTAAGGTGGTGCCGCTGGTGCTGTTCGCCCTGATCTGCCTGTTCGCCTTCAAGCTGGACATCTTCACCGCCGACATCTGGGGCCGGGGCACGCCCGAACTGGGCAGTGTGATGAACCAGGTCCGCAACATGATGCTGGTCACCGTATGGGTGTTCATCGGTATCGAGGGTGCGAGCATCTTCTCGTCACGCGCCGAAAAGCGCGCCGACGTGGGCAAGGCCACGGTCATCGGCTTCGTGACCGTGCTGTTGTTCCTGGTACTGGTCAATGTGCTGTCGCTGGGCATCATGACCCAACCGGAACTGGCGAAGCTGCAGAACCCGTCGATGGCCGCCGTGCTGGAGCATGTGGTCGGCCACTGGGGGGCGGTACTGATCAGTGTCGGCCTGATCATCTCGTTGCTGGGGGCCTTGCTGTCGTGGGTGCTGCTGTGCGCCGAAATCATGTTCGCCGCCGCCAAGGACCACACCATGCCGGCATTCCTGCGCCGCGAGAACGCCAACCAGGTACCGGCCAATGCGCTGTGGCTGACCAACGCCATGGTGCAGGTCTTCCTGGTGATCACGCTGTTTTCCAGCAGCACCTACCTGTCGCTGATCTACCTCGCCACCTCCATGATTCTGGTGCCCTACCTGTGGTCGGCGGCCTACGCCTTCCTGCTGGCGCTGCGCAGCGAAACCTATGAGCAGGCCCTGGCCGAACGCAAGAAAGACTTGATCATCGGCGCTATCGCCCTGCTGTACGCCATCTGGCTGCTGTACGCCGGCGGTGTGAAATACCTGCTGCTGTCGGCATTGCTGTACGCCCCTGGCGCGATCCTGTTCGCCAAGGCCAAGCGTGAAGTGGGCCAACCCATCTTCACCAACGTGGAAAAGCTGATCTTCGCCGCCGTGGTGATCGGCGCCCTGGTGGCAGCCTATGGCCTGTACGACGGCTTCCTGACCCTTTGACCACGCTTTCGTCCCATTGGAGGAATGAAACCATGTCCGCTGAAAAACAGAAGTACGGTGTGCACTCCGAGGCCGGCAAGCTGCGCAAAGTCATGGTGTGCGCACCGGGCCTGGCGCACAAGCGCCTGACGCCGAGCAACTGTGACGAACTGCTGTTCGACGATGTGATCTGGGTCGACCAGGCCAAGCGTGACCACTTCGACTTTGTCACCAAGATGCGTGAGCGTGGCGTGGATGTGCTGGAAATGCACAACCTGCTGACCGACATCGTGCAGCAACCGGAAGCGCTGAAGTGGATTCTGGACCGCAAGATCACCGCCGATACCGTCGGCGTGGGCCTGACCAATGAAGTGCGCAGCTGGCTGGAAGGTCTCGAACCGCGCCACTTGGCCGAATTCCTGATCGGCGGCGTGGCCGGCCAGGACCTGCCGCAGAGCGAAGGCGCCGAAGTGGTCAAGATGTACAACGACTACCTGGGGCACTCCAGCTTCATCCTGCCACCTTTGCCCAACACCCAGTTCACCCGTGACACCACCTGCTGGATCTACGGCGGCGTCACGTTGAACCCGATGTACTGGCCAGCACGGCGCCAGGAAACGCTACTCACCACCGCCATCTACAAATTCCACCCGGCGTTCACCAGCGCCGACTTCCAGGTGTGGTATGGCGACCCGGACAAGGACCACGGCAACGCCACGCTCGAGGGTGGCGACGTGATGCCGATCGGTAATGGCGTGGTGCTGATCGGCATGGGCGAGCGCACCTCGCGCCAGGCCATCGGTCAGTTGGCCCAGAGCCTGTTCGCCCACGGTGCGGTCAGGGAAGTGGTGGTCGCCGGCCTGCCCAAGTCGCGCGCCGCCATGCACCTGGACACCGTGTTCAGTTTCTGCGACCGCGACCTGGTCACGGTCTTCCCGGAAGTGGTCAAGGAAATCGTGCCGTTCATCATTCGCCCGGACGAAAGCAAGCCGTATGGCATGGACGTGCGCCGCGTGAACAAGTCGTTCATCGACGTGGTCGGCGAACAGCTCGGGGTCAAGCTGCGGGTGGTCGAAACCGGCGGCAACAGCTTCGCCGCCGAACGCGAACAGTGGGATGACGGCAACAACGTGGTGGCCCTCGAACCAGGCGTGGTCATCGGCTACGACCGTAATACCTACACCAACACCCTGCTGCGCAAGGCTGGCATCGAGGTCATCACCATCAGCGCCGGCGAACTGGGCCGGGGCCGGGGCGGCGGCCACTGCATGACCTGCCCGATCATTCGTGACCCCATCGATTACTAACGCCCATTACCCCGGCCGCGCTTACCCAGCGGCGGCCGGTGCGTTCACCCTACCCAAGGAGAAAAGTCATGGCGTTCAACATTCACAACCGCAACCTGCTGAGCCTGGAACACCACACCACGCGCGAGTTGCGCTACCTGCTGGACCTGTCCCGCGACCTCAAGCGCGCCAAGTACACCGGCACCGAACAGCAACACCTGAAGGGCAACAACATTGCCCTGATCTTCGAAAAAACCTCCACCCGCACCCGCTGCGCCTTCGAAGTGGCGGCCTACGACCAGGGTGCCAATGTCACCTATATCGACCCCAACTCATCGCAGATCGGCCACAAGGAAAGCATGAAGGACACCGCCCGCGTACTCGGGCGCATGTACGACGCCATCGAATACCGTGGCTTCAAGCAGGAAATCGTCGAGGAGCTGGCCAAGTTCGCCGGGGTGCCGGTGTTCAACGGCCTGACCGACGAGTATCACCCTACCCAGATGATCGCCGACGTGCTGACCATGCGCGAGCACAGCGACAAGCCGTTGCACGACATCAGCTACGCCTACCTGGGCGATGCGCGCAACAACATGGGCAACTCGCTGCTGCTGATCGGCGCCAAACTCGGCATGGACGTGCGCATCGCCGCGCCCAAGGCGCTGTGGCCACATGAGGACCTGGTTGAGCGCTGCAAGCAGTACGCAGAAGAAAGTGGCGCGCGTATCACCCTGACCGAAGACCCGCTGGCCGCGGTCAAGGGCGTGGACTTCGTGCACACCGACGTGTGGGTATCGATGGGTGAACCGATCGAGGCCTGGGGCGAGCGTATCAAGCTGCTCAAGCCTTACCAGGTGAATGCGCAACTGATGAAGGCCACTGGCAACCCCCGCACCAAGTTCATGCATTGCCTGCCGGCGTTCCACAACTCCGAAACCAAGGTGGGCAAGCAGATTGCCGAACAGTACCCGGACTTGGCCAACGGCATCGAAGTGACCGACGACGTATTCGAGTCGCCCGCTTGCATTGCCTTCGAGCAGGCGGAAAACCGCATGCACACAATCAAGGCGATCCTGGTTTCGACCCTGGCTGACCTCTGAAAGCGGCAAGCGGCAAGCGGCAAGCTGAAAGCTGAAAGCTGAAAGCTGAAAGCAGCTGATCACACCGGCCTGCTTCTGCTTGCGACTTGCGACTTGCAACTTGCAACTTGCAACTTGCCGCTTGCCGCTTGCACCCCCAAGCCCACCTCAAAAGGACATTCCCCATGCGTATCGTTGTTGCATTGGGCGGCAACGCCCTGCTGCGCCGCGGCGAACCCATGACCGCTGACAACCAGCGTGCCAATATCCGCACCGCCGCCGAACAGATCGCCAAGATCCACCCCGGCAACGAGCTGGTCATTGCCCACGGTAACGGCCCGCAGGTCGGCCTGCTGTCGTTGCAGGGCCTTTCCTACAAACCGGACGAGGCTTACCCGCTGGACGTGCTGGGCGCCGAGACCGAGGGCATGAT
This sequence comes from Pseudomonas sp. UBA6699, assembly GCF_002454615.1. Taxonomy (NCBI): domain Bacteria; kingdom Pseudomonadati; phylum Pseudomonadota; class Gammaproteobacteria; order Pseudomonadales; family Pseudomonadaceae; genus Pseudomonas; species Pseudomonas sp. UBA6699. The sequence continues at coordinate 19,631 of NZ_DKJF01000053.1, read as the reverse complement.
CGGCTATATGATCGAGCAGGAGCTGGGCAACCTGCTGGCCTTCGAAGTGCCGTTCGCGACCTTGCTGACCCAGGTTGAAGTCGACGCCAACGATCCGGCCTTCAAGGACCCGACCAAGTTCATCGGCCCGGTCTACAGCAAAGACGAGGCCGAGCGCCTGGCCAACGAGAAGGGCTGGGTGGTCAAGCCTGACGGCGACAAGTACCGACGTGTGGTGGCCAGCCCGAAACCCAAGCGCATCTTTGAAATCCGCCCGATCAAGTGGCTGCTGGAAAAGAGCAGCATCGTGATTTGCGCGGGCGGCGGCGGCATCCCCACCCTGTACGATGAAAACCACAAGCTCAAAGGGGTGGAGGCGGTCATCGACAAAGACCTGTGCTCGGCGCTGCTGGCAGAGCAACTGGAAGCCGACCTTCTGATCATCGCCACCGACGTGGATGCGGCGTACATTGACTGGGGTAAACCTACGCAGAAAGCCATCGCCCAAGCGCACCCCGACGAACTGCAGCGGCTGGGTTTTGCCGCGGGGTCCATGGGGCCGAAAGTGCAGGCCGCCTGTGATTTTGCCCGCCATACCGGCAAGGTGGCAGTGATCAGTTCGCTGGAAAACATCGAGGAAATTGTCAAAGGCACAGCCGGCACCCGGGTTTCGACCGCGAAGCCGGGGATCAGCTACCGTTGAATGCAGTGGGCGGGCCTGCGCGGCCCGTCATTTTCGACCTTCCCAAGGAGCTTTCCATGGCCCAGTACCACCCCGGTCATGTACACATCGAGCGCATTGCGCTGAACAAAGATGACCACAGCTATGACCTGAACATCGAATACGAGGCAGTGTCGGACCCCAAGGAAGGTAGAGGCATTCAGTTCCGCATGCATGGCAGCATCGAAGGCAAGGCAGTCGATGAAGCGTTCTTCCTGCCCAAGGACCAGGCCCTGCCCAGCTTTCTCATGCTGCTGACGCGCAGGGCGCAAGCGTACCTGCCGTCGCCGAAGAAATTCGAAAACCTGAGTTCACCGCACAAGCTCTATGACCATATGTTCGCGGACATTCGCGAAAAATTGGATGTGAAGTCGGGCGACCCGATCAAGCGAGAACACCTGGAGTGATTTTCACAAGTTTGGGGCTGCAAGGCAGCCCCGGCGATGTTGAGGCATACTACCGCCCTCCCCGGCCACCACCCTCTACGTCCCCATGCGCATCCACGTCAGCTTCATCGACCGCGTCGGCATCACTCAGGAAGTGCTAGCCCTGCTCGGTGCCCGCAACCTCAACCTGGACGCCGTGGAGATGGTCCCGCCGAACGTCTACATCGACGCCCCGACGCTCAGCCCCGCGGTGCTCGAAGAGCTGCACGACGCACTGTTCGAAGTGCACGGGGTTCAGTCGGTGGACGTGGTCGACATCCTTCCCGGGCAACGTCGGCACCTGCAACTGGATGCATTGCTGGCAGCGATGAGCGACCCGGTCCTGGCCGTGGACAGCGCCGGCAAGGTGTTGCTGGCCAACCCGGCGCTGATCGAGCTGTGCGGCCGCGAATCGGCCGGGCGCTCGGTGGGCGAGCTGTTCGGCGACGCCGGGCTGCTGCAGGCGCTTCTGGACAACAACTTCCACCTGCCCATGCGCGAGATGCAACTGAACGGCCACAGCCTGCTGCTCGATGCCATGCCCATTACCAACGCCGGTGGCCTGCTGACGCTTTACCCGCCATCGCGCATGGGCGAACGCCTGTCGGCCCTGCACCACGACCACGCCGAGGGCTTCGACGCCCTGCTGGGCGAGTCACCGGCCATCCGTACCCTCAAAGCACGCGCCATGCGCGTTGCCGCACTCGATGCGCCGCTGCTGGTGCATGGCGAAACCGGCACCGGCAAAGAGCTGGTGGCCCGCGCCTGCCATGCCATCAGCAGCCGCCAGGCGGCACCGTTCCTGGCGCTGAACTGCGCCGCCCTGCCCGAGAGCCTGGCCGAGAGCGAACTGTTCGGCTACGCACCCGGCGCCTTCACCGGCGCGCAACGCGGCGGCAAGCCGGGGCTGATGGAGCTGGCCAACCAGGGTACGGTGTTTCTGGATGAGATCGGCGAAATGTCACCGTACCTGCAGGCCAAGCTGCTGCGCTTCCTCAGTGACGGCAGCTTCCGCCGGGTGGGCGGCGACCGCGAAGTGAAGGTCGATGTGCGCATCATCAGCGCCACCCACCGCGACCTGGAGCGCATGGTGGCCGAAGGCAGCTTCCGCGAAGACCTGTTCTACCGCCTGAATGTGCTCAACCTGCAGGTACCGCCCCTGCGCGACCGCGGCCAGGACATCCTGATGCTGGCGCACTTCTTCATGCAGCAGGCCTGCACGCAGATCCAGCGCCCAGCCTGCCGGTTGACCCCGGCCACCCATTCGGCGCTGCTGGCCAACCCGTGGCCGGGCAACGTGCGCCAACTGCAGAACGTGATTTTCCGTGCGGCGGCCATCTGCGAAAGCAACCTGGTGGACATCGATGACCTGGACATCGCCGGCACCTCGGTGGCGCGCGGGCAAGATGGCGAAGTGGCCAGCCTGGAGCAAGCCGTGGGCGATTTCGAGCGTGAGCTGCTGCAACGTCTGTACGCCAGCTACCCCTCCACCCGGCAACTGGCTGCGCGCTTGCACACTTCGCACACCGCCATTGCCCAGCGCTTGCGTAAATATGGAATACCCGGCAAAGGCTGATAGTCGTTGCAATAACCCGGTAGTTGTTCAGACCTTTCCTACGCGCGTGAAAGATACTCTCCCACATATGCCTCGTAGAATGGTGACGGTGTATTGCCACTTGTCATCCCACTGATCCGCCCAAGTGCGGAGCGTGGTTCGCTACTGGATATAACGAGAGCACCTGATGTTTCAACTCGATTTTTACGGGACACTTGTAGCCGCCTCTCTCGTCCTGTTATTGGGGCGCGGGCTGGTTGCACGGATTGGTTTGTTGCGCGTCTACAATATTCCGGAACCCGTTGCCGGTGGCCTGGTCGTCGCCTTTGCCCTGCTGGCGTTGCGCAGTTTCGATGTGCAGGTGCAGTTCGATACCTCACTGCAAACACCCTTGATGCTGGCCTTCTTCGCCACCATCGGCTTGAGCGCAGACTTTGCCAGCCTGAAAAAAGGCGGCCGTGTGGTGGTGGTCTTCCTGCTGGTGGTCACCAGCCTGTTGCTGGTGCAGAACGCCATGGGCATCGGCCTGGCCTCGGCATTGGGGCTGGACCCATTGATGGGCCTGCTGGCCGGTTCGATCACCCTGTCCGGCGGCCACGGCACCGGCGCCGCCTGGGGCGCCACGTTCAGCGAAAAGTTCGGCCTGGCCTCGGCTGCGGAACTGGCGATGGCCTCGGCCACCTTCGGGCTGGTGCTGGGCGGCCTGATCGGCGGGCCGGTTGCCCGGCTGCTGATCAAGCGGGTGAAAACGCCGGGGGCCGATGAGGAACTGCCGCAACTGCCCCAGGGTTTCGAGCGGCCTGACAAAGAGCGCCTGATAACATCGTTTTCATTTGTAGAAACATTGGCGCTGATTGCGGTAAGCCTGCTTGCCGGTTCTTTGCTCAATGGCGCACTCAAAGGAACTGCATTCGAACTGCCGACGTTTGTGTGTGTGCTGTTCGTGGGTGTATTGCTGCGCAATGGGCTATCCGCATTCGGCTTCTACCGTGTGTTCGAACGGGAAGTTTCGGTACTGGGCAATGTCAGTTTGTCGCTGTTCCTGGCCATTGCCTTGATGTCGCTCAAACTATGGGACCTGGCAGCGCTGGCCTTGCCGTTCTTCGCATTATTGGCCGCACAGACACTGATCATGGCGCTGTTCGCAATTTTCGTGACGTTCCGGGTGATGGGTCGCAATTACGATGCAGCGGTATTGGCTGCCGGCCATTGCGGATTTGGCCTGGGGGCCACGCCCACTGGCATTGCCAACATGCAGGCAGTGACCCAGCGCTACGGCGCTTCGAACATTGCCTTTCTGGTGGTGCCCATGGTGGGGGCGTTCTTCATCGACATCATCAATGTCATCGTGATCAAACTCTATCTGGCACTGCCGCTGTTCATGGCAGGTTGATGCCCTTTACCGTACCTGTGGCGTCGCCCGACTATGGGGTTGGCAGTAACGTGCCAAACAGGCGTCGCGGCACTGTAACGCTTTGATTACACCGTATGGAAAACGCTACATCGGTGTACGCATGCGGTTACACAAGGGTTTGATAGAGAAACGCTTTTTCAACCCGCGTGCGATGTAGCGTTTTCGTTCCACCGCCAAAAATCGAGCGCCTCAATAAAAATTTAACTTATTGTTTTATAAGCCTTTTTTGAAATTGGCCGCATTATTGCTATGGGAATCCCGACCCAAGAGCGCGGGCACACCGCGCCCAACGCCCGAGGATTCCGCATGAGCGAGTTGCGTTTCACCGAAGATCACGAATGGCTGCGCGTCGAAGCCGATGGCAGTGTCACCGTGGGCATCACCGCCTTCGCCCAGAACGCCCTTGGCGATGTGGTGTTCGTGCAACTGCCCGAGTTGCAGCAGTACGAGAAAGGCAGCGAAGCATCCACCGTCGAGTCGGTGAAAGCTGCCAGCGGCGTGTACATGCCCCTGACCGGCGAGGTGGTTGCAGTCAACGCACAGCTCGACTCAAGCCCGGAGCTGGTCAACGAAGACCCGATGGGCGAAGGCTGGTTCTTCCGCTTCACCCCGGCCAACATCAGCGAAGTCAGCGCCCTGCTCGACCAGGACGCCTATGACCGCCTGATCAAAGCCAACGCTGAAGCCTGAGGACTGCGCCATGACCATCAACCTCAGCACCGCCAACGAATTCATCGCCCGGCACATCGGCCCGCGCACCGCCGACGAGCAGGCCATGCTCGCCGCCCTCGGTTTCGAATCGCTGGACGCCATGACCGCGGCGGTCATCCCCGACAGCATCAAGGGCACCAGCGTGCTCGGCGCGCACGACGGCCAGAGTGAAGCCGACGCGCTGGCAGCACTCAAGGCCATCGCCGGCAAGAACCAGCTGTTCAAAAGCTTCATCGGCCAGGGCTACTACAACACCCACACCCCGGCCCCCATCCTGCGCAACCTGCTGGAAAACCCGGCCTGGTACACCGCCTACACGCCCTACCAGCCGGAAATATCCCAGGGCCGCCTGGAAGCGTTGCTGAACTTCCAGACCCTGATCAGCGACCTCACCGGCCTGCCGATCGCCAACGCTTCGCTGCTCGACGAAGCGACCGCCGCAGCCGAGGCCATGACCTTCTGCAAGCGCCTGTCGAAGAACAAGGCCAGCCACAGCTTCTTCGCGTCGGTGCACTGCCACCCGCAAACCCTGGACGTACTGCGCACCCGCGCCGAGCCGTTGGGCATCGACGTGGTGGTCGGCGACGAACGCGAGCTGGGCGATGCCAGTGCCTTCTTCGGCGCGCTGCTGCAATACCCGGCCAGCAATGGCGAGGTGTTCGACTACCGTGAAGTGGTGCAGCGCTTCCATGCCGCCAACGCGCTGGTCGCCGTGGCAGCCGACCTGCTGGCCCTGACCCTGCTGACCCCACCGGGTGAGTTCGATGCCGACGTGGCCATCGGCAGCGCCCAGCGCTTTGGCGTGCCCCTGGGCTTCGGCGGCCCACACGCGGCCTACTTCGCCACCCGTGACGCCTTCAAGCGCGACATGCCAGGCCGGCTGGTCGGCGTGTCGATCGATCGCTTCGGCAAGACCGCCCTGCGCCTGGCCATGCAAACCCGCGAGCAGCACATCCGCCGCGAGAAGGCCACCAGCAACATTTGCACCGCCCAGGTGCTGCTGGCCAATATCGCCAGCATGTACGCCGTGTACCACGGCCCGGCCGGCCTCAAGCGCATCGCCGAGCGCACCCAGGCGCTGACCGCGGTTCTGGCAGCCGGCCTGAACCGCCTGGGCCTGCAAGTGGTCGGTGCAACAGCCTTCGACACCTTGACCCTGGCCACCGGCACCGCCACTGCCAGCCTGCATGAGCAGGCCCGCGCCCAAGGTATCAACCTGCGCCAGGTCGACGCCGCCCACCTGGGCCTGTCGCTGGACGAGACCAGCACCCAGGCTGACGTGCAGGCCCTGTGGCAACTGTTCGCTGGCAACCAGCCCCTGCCTGACTTCGCCGCGCTGGCTGCCAGCACCGGTTCGCTGCTGCCCGCGGCCCTGCTGCGCCAGTCGGCCATCCTCCAACACCCGGTATTCAACCGCTACCACAGCGAAACGGAACTGATGCGCTACCTGCGCCGCCTGGCAGACAAGGACCTGGCGCTGGACCGCAGCATGATCCCGCTGGGCTCCTGCACCATGAAGCTGAACGCAGCCAGCGAAATGATCCCGGTGACCTGGGCCGAGTTCGGCAACCTGCACCCCTTTGCGCCGGCCGAGCAAAGCCAGGGCTACCTGCAGATGACCACCGAGCTGGAAGCAATGTTGTGCGCTGCTACCGGCTATGATGCCGTGTCGCTGCAGCCCAACGCCGGCTCGCAGGGCGAGTACGCCGGGTTGCTGGCCATACGTGCCTACCACCGCAGCCGTGGCGAAAGCCACCGCGACATCTGCCTGATTCCCTCCTCTGCCCACGGCACCAACCCCGCTACCGCCAACATGGCCGGCATGCGGGTGGTGGTTACCGCCTGTGACGCCCGCGGCAACGTCGATGTCGAGGACCTGCGCGCCAAAGCCATCGAACACCGCGAGCGCCTGGCCGCGATCATGATCACCTACCCATCGACCCACGGCGTGTTCGAGGAAGCGATCGGCGAAATCTGCGCGATCATTCACGACAACGGTGGCCAGGTGTACATCGACGGCGCCAACATGAACGCCATGGTCGGCCTGTGCGCGCCGGGCAAGTTCGGCGGCGACGTGTCGCACCTGAACCTGCACAAGACCTTCTGCATTCCGCACGGTGGCGGCGGCCCGGGGGTGGGCCCGATTGGCGTCAAGTCGCACCTGGCGCCGTTCCTGCCCGGCCATGCGCAGTTGCAAAATACCCAGGGTGCGGTGTGCGCCGCGCCGTTCGGCAGCGCCAGCATTCTGCCGATCACCTGGATGTACATCCGCATGATGGGCGGTGCCGGCCTCAAGCGTGCGTCGCAGATGGCGATCCTCAACGCCAACTACATCGCCCGCCGCCTGGAAGAGCACTATCCTGTCCTGTATAGCGGCGGCAATGGCCTGGTAGCACACGAATGCATCCTCGACCTGCGCCCACTGAAGGACACCAGCGGCATCAGCGTCGACGACGTGGCCAAGCGCCTGATCGACTTCGGCTTCCACGCCCCGACCATGTCCTTCCCGGTGGCCGGCACGCTGATGATCGAACCGACCGAAAGCGAGTCCAAGGAAGAACTGGACCGCTTCTGCAACGCCATGATCCAGATCCGCGCAGAAATCCGCGCGGTCGAGGACGGTAGCCTGGACAAAGACGACAACCCGCTGAAAAACGCCCCGCATACCGCGGCCGAGCTGGTTGGCGAATGGGCGCACGGTTACAGCCGCGAGCAGGCGGTGTACCCGCTGCCTGGCCTGGTGGAAGGCAAGTACTGGCCACCGGTCGGCCGCGTCGACAACGTATTCGGCGACCGTAACCTGGTGTGCGCCTGCCCGTCGATCGAGAGCTATCAGGACGCCTGATCCGGCTCGCCGGCTCCCACAAGGGCTCCACTGCCTGCAAGGGTTGTGCTGCACCTGTAAGAAGCCTGCTCTCACAGGAACGTCGTACCTGTGGGCGCTGGCTTGCCGGCGATCGAGTGCGCAGCACTCGCCTTTTCTTTCTGGAGGGAACGAGCAATGGCTTTGAGCGTCTTCGACCTGTTCAAGATCGGCATCGGCCCCTCCAGTTCCCACACCGTCGGCCCGATGCGCGCCGCTGCGCGGTTTGCCGAAGGGCTGCGCCGTGATGGCCTGCTGGCCAAAACGGCCAGCGTCAAGGCCGAGCTGTATGGCTCACTGGGTGCCACCGGCAAAGGCCACGGCAGTGACAAGGCTGTGTTGCTCGGCCTTGAAGGCGAACAGCCGGACACCCTCGATACCGACAGCATCCCCGCCCGCCTGCAGGCGATCCGCAGCAGTGGCAAGCTCAAGCTGCTGGGCGAGCACACCATTGCCTTCAATGAAAAGCAGCACCTGGCAATGATCCGCAAGCCACTGGACTACCACCCCAACGGCATGATCTTCCGCGCATTCGACAACGCCGGCCTTCAAATCCGCAGCCGCGAGTACTACTCGGTGGGCGGCGGCTTCGTGGTTGACGAAGCCGCCGCCGGCCACGACCGCATTGTCGAGGACAGCACCGCCCTGGCCTACCCGTTCACCACCGCCAAACAGCTGCTTGGCCACTGCACCACACACAACCTGGCGGTCAGCCAGGTAATGCTGGCCAACGAGCAGGCCTGGCGCCCAGAGGCAGAAACCCGCGCCGGGCTGCTGCGCATCTGGCAAGTGATGCAGGACTGCGTCGAAGCCGGCTGCCAGCATGAGGGCATTCTGCCGGGTGGGCTCAAGGTCAGGCGCCGGGCACCGGCACTGTACCGCCAGCTCAGCCGGCACCCGGAGGCCAGCCTGCGCGATGCCCTGTCGGTACTGGACTGGGTGAACCTGTATGCGCTGGCTGTGAACGAGGAAAACGCCTATGGCGGGCGGGTGGTCACCGCGCCCACCAATGGCGCCGCCGGTATCGTCCCCGCGGTGCTGCACTACTACATGCGCTTCGTGCCCGGTGCCAGCGAAGACGGGGTGGTGCGTTTTCTGCTCACGGCTGCGGCCATCGGCATCCTGTACAAGGAAAACGCCTCCATCTCCGGTGCCGAGGTGGGCTGCCAGGGCGAAGTCGGGGTGGCCTGCTCGATGGCTGCAGGGGCGCTGTGCGAGGTGATGGGCGGCAGTGTGCAGCAAGTGGAGAACGCCGCCGAAATCGGCATGGAACACAACCTGGGACTGACCTGCGACCCCATTGGCGGGCTGGTCCAGGTGCCCTGCATCGAGCGCAACGCCATGGGCTCGGTAAAGGCGATCAATGCGGTGCGCATGGCCTTGCGCGGCGACGGGCAGCACTACGTGTCGCTCGACAAGGTCATCCGCACCATGCGCCAGACCGGCGCCGACATGAAAAGCAAATACAAAGAGACCGCCCGTGGCGGCCTGGCCGTCAACATCATCGAGTGTTGACCCACTAACGAAAGCAAGGAGTCACCGATGTCCGAAACACTGCTCAAGACCCCACTGCATGCCTTGCACCTGGAGCTGGGGGCGCGCATGGTGCCGTTCGCGGGCTATGACATGCCGGTGCAGTACCCGCTGGGCGTCCTCAAGGAGCACCTGCATACCCGTGAACAGGCCGGCCTGTTCGATGTGTCGCACATGGGCCAGATCATCCTGCACGGTGCCAACGCTGCCAAAGCCCTTGAAAGCCTGGTGCCGGTAGACATCATCGACCTGCCAGTGGGCATGCAGCGCTATGCCATGTTCACCGATGCGCAAGGCGGCATTCTTGACGACCTGATGGTCGCCAACCTGGGCGACGACAAGCTGTTCCTGGTGGCCAACGCGGCCTGCAAGGCGCAGGACCTGGCTCACCTGCAAGCGCAGATCGGCAACGCCTGCGACGTGCAGCCGCTGTTCGAGGCGCGTGCGCTGCTGGCCCTGCAGGGCCCGGCGGCAGCGCATGTACTCGCGCGGCTGGCGCCGGAAGTGGCCAACATGACCTTCATGCAGTTGCGGGGGGTAAAACTGCTGGGCGAAGACTGCTTCGTCAGCCGCTCGGGCTACACCGGCGAAGATGGCTACGAGATCTCGGTGCCGGCCGGCGCTGCCGAAGCCTTGGCCCGCCGCCTGCTGGCCGAACCGGAAGTACAGCCGATCGGGCTGGGTGCCCGTGATTCGCTGCGCCTGGAAGCCGGCCTGTGCCTGTATGGCCACGACATGAACAGCGAAACCACCCCAGTCGAGGCCAGCTTGCTGTGGGCGGTTTCCAAGGTGCGCCGCGCCGACGGCCAGCGTGCGGGTGGGTTCCCGGGCGCCGAGGCCATCTTTACCCAGCAGCGCGACGGTGTGGCACGCAAACGTGTCGGCCTGTTGCCGCAAGAGCGAACGCCTGTACGCGAAGGCGCGGACATTGTCGATGCCAACGATAAACTGGTCGGCAAAGTGTGCAGCGGCGGTTTTGGCCCGACACTTGGGGCGCCCGTTGCAATGGGTTATATCGATAGTGAACATGCGGCAATCGACACCGCGCTATTTGCCGTGGTGCGTGGCAAGAAGGTGGCCTTGAAAGTCAGCAAAATGCCTTTCGTGGCGCAACGTTACTACCGTGGGTGAATCGGCTTTGTAAAGGTTGCGGGCAGGCGTGGCATATTCGTTTCCGAAACCTGCCCGGTAACTTTTGAACATGGCGCCAGGCCAGCCACCATGCCGTTTGCACGATGGTGATCGGTGCGTGAAAAAAGGCCGTTTTTCCGCGTGGCCGAGGGCTTGTTTTTCGCTCGGGAGTTGGCGTAGAGTCATTCCACTGTGTTTGCATGGGTCGCAATAGTTCGTGACCTGGGCCAGTAGCCAAGCGTTGCTACAACCCGTTCGACGTCTCTTACTTTCCTGCAACCCAGCCCAGTAATCTTTCGCTTACACAACGTGCGAAAGTAACTGTCATCAAAATTCGAGCTCCATAGGAAATAAGACAATGGCTGAACGTCAGAACGGTACCGTCAAGTGGTTCAATGACGAAAAAGGTTACGGTTTCATCACCCCAGAAAGCGGTCCGGATCTGTTCGTGCACTTCCGCGCAATCGAAGGCAACGGCTTCAAGAGCCTGAAAGAAGGCCAAAAGGTCACTTTCGAGGCCGTGCAGGGCCAGAAAGGCATGCAAGCGGATAAAGTCCAGGTTGCAAGCTAAGCCGAACCCGACTGCAAAAGCCCCTGCCAAGTGCAGGGGCTTTTTTTTGCCCGTAGAATAGCGGCTTCATCTTCTGGAGCCGTTTTGCATGTCCAAGCCTTTGCTCACACCCCAGGGTGATTTTCCGCCGGTCGGCCTGGGCCGACGCCTGGCGGCGATGTTCTACGACTTCCTGTTGTGCACCGCGCTGCTGATCGTGACCGCTGGGGCCTACAAGATGATCCAGATGGCGATCATTGGCGAAGCCCGCATGCGCGAGCTGACCGAGGCAGGCGCACTGGACGGCGACCCGTTGCTGTCCACGGTGCTGCTGTTCGCCTTGTTCGGCTTTTTCGCCAAGTTCTGGACCCACGGCGGGCAGACGCTGGGCATGCAGGTGTGGGGCGTACGGGTACAGAACGCAGATGGTTCGGCGATCAGCCTGTGGCAGGCACTGCTGCGCTTTGTGGTGTCAATGGCGTCGTGGTTGTGCCTGGGGCTGGGTTTCTTCTGGGCGCTGATCGACAAACGCAAGCGGGGCTGGCATGACATCTATTCCGAAAGCCAGTTGGTGCGTGTGCCGAAACAGAAGAAATAGAAAGCCCCAATGAAAAAGCCGACCTAGGGTTAATGCCTGTCAGTTAAGTAATTTGGGGCCGCTTTGCGACCCTTCGCGGGCACGCCCGCTCCCACAGGGGATCGCGCATTTCTTGAGTTCAGCGCCAAACCTGTGGGAGCGGGCGTGCCCGCGAAGGGCTGCAAAGCAGCCCCAGTAACGCTTAACAGACAAGCATTATCTCCAGCTCAAGCCATTACCCCGCCCGGCGCAGCAACCACACACCGGCCAGGGCACAAATGCCCGCCGGGATGACCACCGCCAGCAAGGGCGGGAAGCCGAACACCTGGCTCGAAGGGCCGAGCAGGTCCTGGCCGATGCGGAATACGAAGCCCACCAGCACGCCAGTGAACACCCGCTGGCCCAAGGTCACCGAGCGCAGCGGGCCGAAGATGAATGAAATGGCCATCAACACCAGTGCCGCAGTCACCATCGGCTGCAGGACCTTGGTCCAGAACGCCAGCCAGTAACGGGCGTTGTTCAGGCCCTGGTCGGACAGGTAGTGGATGTAGTCCCACAGGCCGGTGATCGACAGCGACTCCGGCGCCAGGATCACGGTGTTCAGCAGTTGCGGAGTCAGCGACACGTCCCAGCGCTCGGTGGGGGCCTTCACCACCTCGGTGTGGTCCCCGCGGAAGAAGGTCGTGCTGACGTCGCTGAGCAACCAGTGATCGTCGGTGTACTGGGCACGCCGGGCAAAGCTCGACGTCTGGATCTTGCGCTCGCTGTCGAAGCGGTAGCGGGTCACGCCGAGCAACAGGCCGTTGGGCTGTACGGCGTTGATGTGCACAAACTCCTCGCCCTGGCGATGCCACATGCCACGCTTGGAGCTCTGCGCCTCGCCCCCACCCTGGGCCAGCGAGCGGTCAGCCTGGGCCTTGTTCTCGGTGACCGGCGCCACGTATTCGCCAATCAGCAGGCCGACCAGCATCAGCACCAGCATGGGCTTCATCACCGCCCAGACGATACGCCCGATGGACACACCGGCCGCACGCATGATGGTCAGTTCGCTGCTGCTGGCCAGGCTGCCCAGGCCAATCAGGCAGCCGATCAGCGCAGCCATGGGCAGCATTTCGTACAGCCGCCGTGGCGCGGTGAGCAAGACGTAGTAACCGGCTTGCATCACCGTGTAGGTGTCGCTCAGGTCGCCCATCTCATCGATGAACGCGAACAACGAGGCCAGGCCGAGGATGATCCCCAGCACTGCCAGGATGGCCAGCAGCACGCTCTGGCCGATGTAGCGGTCGAGCTTAGCCATGGGCCACCTCCGCACGGCGGGCGGCACGCTTGAGGCGCAATGGCTCCCAGTACATCAGGCCAAGGCCGATGAGCAGGAACAGCCCGTGCACCCACCACATGCCCAAGGCAATCGGCAACTTGCCCTTCTCCAGGGCGCCACGTACGGAAATCAGCATTGTCAGGTAGGCCATGTACAGAAGAATCGCCGGCAGCAACTTGAGGAAGCGGCCCTGGCGCGGGTTGACCCGCGACAGCGGCACCGCCAGCAGGGTCACCACGAAGACCAGGATCGGCAATGACAGCCGCCATTGCAGTTCGGCGCGTTCGCGCAGGTCGGTCTTGCCGAACAGGTCGAGGGTCGGAATGGCCTCGCGCTCGGTCACTTCCTCGGCCACTTCCGGCTTGGGCAGCAACACGCCATAGGTGTCGTACTTGATGGCCCGGTAGTCGGCCTGGCCGGGGTTACCGTCGTAGCGGTAACCGTTTTCCAGCACCAGGTAACGGTTGCCATCGGCCTGGATCTCCTGGTGGCCCTTTTCCGCCACCAGCACCGACGGCGCACGGTCCTTGGTCTTGTCCTGATTGAAGCGTTTCTCGGAGATGAACACGCCACCGAGCTTGACGCGGTCGTCCGACAGTTGCTCGGTGTAGGTGACCCGCGAGCCGTCACGCAGCATCTGAAAACGGCCTGGCACCAAGGTGTCGAACTCGGTCAGGGTGTCCTGCTGGGCGATGATCTGCTGCACCTGGGCCACGCCCAGTGGCGCCAGGCTCAGGCTCAGCCAGGCCACCAGCAGCGCCACCAGTGCAGCCGGCGCCATGGTCATGCCCAGCAGGCGCTGCTGGCTCATGCCAGTGGCCGAGAGCACGGTCATTTCGCTTTCCAGGTACAGGCGGCCGTACGCCAGCAGAATGCCGAGGAACAGCCCCAAGGGCAGGATCAGCTGCAGGAAACCCGGCAGGCGGAAACCCATGATCAGGAACAATACGCCCGGGTCGAGCACGCCCTGGGCGGCCTGGGCCAGGTACTTGATGAAGCGCCCACTCATGATGATCACCAGCAGCACGGCGCTGACGGCGCTCAAGGTCACCAGGACCTCGCGGGACAGATAACGAAAGACGATCAAACCAGACACTCCTGGGTTGTCAGGGTGGACTGCCATGCAATGGCGCCAAACAATGACTTAGTACATCCAAGACCAATGCCGGTTCGCCAAAGGCGAACCTCCATGTAAAGTGCGCGCATTATCCTGTGATTGGCTGCGCCTGTCACTTGGCGGCGCGTGAAGGCGCATAACGGGGTTGTCAGCACGCGGGCGGCAGGCTCAAACTGGCAGCTTTTCCGCTGGCGCGCGACGACGCGGCCAGGCCCGTCCAGAGCGCTGCAATGTACAGCGCCATTTGTATCGATCATTCGGGGACCCTGACATGGAACTGGTTGTAAAAAGCGTAGCTGCTGCATCGGTAAAAACCGCCACCCTGGTCATTGCAGTCGGTGAAAATCGCAAACTTGGCGCGGTGGCCAAGGCCGTCGACCAGGCCACCGAGGGTGCCATCAGCGCGGTACTCAAACGCGGTGACCTGGCCGGCAAACCGGGCCAGACCTTGCTGCTGCACAACCTTCCGGGCCTCAAGGCCGAACGCGTCCTGCTGGTCGGCAGTGGCAAGGACGAAGCCCTGGGCGACCGCGCCTGGCGCAAGCTGGTCGCCAGCGTCGCCGGTGTGCTCAAGGGGCTCAACGGCGCCGATGCCGTGCTGGCCCTGGACGATATCGCCGTCAGCAACCGCGATGCCCATTACGGCAAGTACCGCCTGCTGGCCGAAACCCTGCAGGACGGCGAATACGTGTTCGACCGCTTCAAGAGCCAGAAGGTCGAGCCGCGCGCACTGAAAAAAGTCACCCTGCTGGCAGACAAGGCCGGCCAGGCCGACGTCGAGCGCGCGGTGAAGCACGCCAGCGCCATCGCCACCGGCATGGCGTTCACCCGCGACCTGGGCAATCTGCCACCTAACCTGTGCCACCCGAGCTTCCTTGCCGAGCAGGCCAAGGACCTGGGCAAGGCGCACAAGGCACTGAAGGTCGAAGTGCTCGACGAGAAGAAAATCAAGGACCTGGGCATGGGCGCCTTCTACGCCGTGGGCCAGGGCAGCGACCAGCCGCCACGCCTGATCGTGCTCAACTACCAGGGCGGCAAGAAGGCCGACAAGCCCTTCGTGCTGGTAGGTAAAGGCATCACTTTCGACACCGGCGGCATCAGCCTGAAACCCGGCGCCGGCATGGACGAAATGAAGTACGACATGTGCGGTGCCGCCAGCGTCATGGGCACCCTGCGTGCGGTGCTGGAACTGCAACTGCCCATCAACCTGGTCTGCCTGCTGGCCTGCGCCGAGAACATGCCAAGTGGCGGCGCCACCCGCCCGGGTGACATCGTCACCACCATGAGCGGCCAGACCGTGGAAATCCTCAACACCGACGCCGAAGGCCGCCTGGTGCTGTGCGATACCCTGACCTACGCCGAGCGTTTCAAGCCACAGGCGGTGATCGACGTCGCTACCCTGACAGGCGCCTGCATCGTCGCCCTGGGCAGCCACACCTCCGGCCTGATGGGCAACAACGACGACCTGGTCGGGCAATTGCTCGACGCGGGCAAGCGCGCAGACGACCGCGCCTGGCAACTGCCGCTGTTCGACGAGTACCAGGAACAACTGGACAGCCCGTTCGCCGACATGGGCAACATCGGCGGGCCGAAGGCCGGCACCATTACCGCAGGCTGCTTCCTGTCGCGTTTCGCCAAGGCCTATAACTGGGCGCACATGGACATCGCCGGTACGGCGTGGGTCAGCGGCGGCAAGGACAAGGGCGCCACGGGTCGCCCGGTGCCGCTGCTGACCCAGTACCTGCTGGACCGCGCTGGCGCCTGAGGCCATGACGCCGGTGGTGCCTGGCGCGCCACCGGCCGGCCATACCGACCATGAGCAAAGTCGACTTCTATATTCTGCCTACCGACTCGCTGTCGGCGCGGCTCGATTTCGCCTGCAAACTGTGTGAAAAGGCCTGGCGCCTTGGCCACCGGGTCTACCTGCATTGCCAGGATGCCGAGCAACGCGACGAACTGGACCTGCGCCTGTGGCGCTTCAAGGGCGAAGCCTTCGTGCCCCACGACCTGGCCGAGGTGCATGCCGACGCCGGCGTGGCCCTGGGCCTGGCGGAACACGCCGGTGACCATCACGACCTGCTGATCAACCTGGGCGCCAGCGTGCCGGGCTTTGTCGGCCAGTTCGAGCGGGTGGCGGAAATCGTCGTCGAGGCGCCCGACATTCGCCAATCGGCGCGAGAGCGATTCCGTTTCTACCGTGAACAGGGCTATGCTCTGCAAGACCACCGCTTACAGCGACTTTGACGACGATGGACAAGCACTCCCCCCTGCCCGACTCGGCTCACCTGCTCGACGACCTTGAGTCGATCCGCCAGTTGCTCGGCGATGCCGACCTGCAACCCCCCCTGCTGACCGAAACGGTCGAGCAACTTCCGTTGTTGCCGGACGCGCCGGTTACCGAGGCGGCTGCGCCCGAGGAAGACCCGCAGACGCGCCGCCAGGACACCCTGCTGCACCTGGAGAGTGAGCTGCGCGCCGCGGCGCAGATGATCATGCAGGACGTGATCAACGACTTCACCCCGCATATCGAGAACGAAATCAAGCGCCGGCTGGATGCGCGCATCGAGCGGTTGATCAAGCGTTCCGAGTAAAACCGCACATCGGTGTGCCTGCTTCGCGGGCATGTTCGCTCCTACAGGGACCTCAATGCCTGTGGTGGGCTTGTGGCAGCAGGCAACACAGTTCCGACAGTTGTCAGCAGCTTGTCGCCTGCGGCCCCCAGCTTGGTTATACTTCCCGGCTTTCCCGAATAAATGCACAGGGTCCCGCCGCGCATGGATAAGACCTACCAGCCGCACGCCATCGAAACTTCCTGGTACAACACCTGGGAGTCCGAGAACTATTTCGCTCCACAAGGTGCAGGCGAGTCCTACACCATCATGATCCCGCCGCCGAACGTCACCGGCAGCCTGCACATGGGCCACGGCTTCAACAACGCGATCATGGATGCCCTGATCCGTTTCCGCCGCATGCAAGGCCGCGACACCCTGTGGCAGCCAGGCACCGACCACGCCGGTATCGCCACCCAGATGCTGGTCGAGCGCCAACTCGAGGCCAAGGGCCAGAACCGCCATGATCTGGGCCGCGAGAAGTTCCTGGAGAAGGTCTGGGAATGGAAGGATCAGTCCGGCGGCAATATCAGCCGGCAAATCCGCCGCCTGGGCTCGTCGGTCGACTGGAGCCGCGAGCGCTTCACCATGGACGACGGCCTGTCCGAAGCGGTCAAGGAAGCCTTCGTGCGCCTGCACGAAGATGGCCTGATCTACCGCGGCAAGCGCCTGGTCAACTGGGACACCAAGCTGCACACGGCCATCTCCGACCTTGAAGTGGAAAACCACGACGAAAAAGGCCACCTGTGGAACCTGCGCTACCCGCTGGCCGATGGCGCCAAGACCGCCGAAGGCGAGGGTTACCTGGTGGTTGCCACTACTCGCCCGGAAACCCTGCTGGGCGACGCCGCCGTGGCGGTCAACCCGAATGACGAACGCTACCAGGCACTGATCGGCAAGTACGTCGAGCTGCCGCTGGTGGGCCGCCGCATTCCGATCATCGCCGACGACTACTGCGACCCGGCGTTCGGCACCGGCTGCGTGAAGATCACCCCGGCCCACGACTTCAACGACTATGAAGTCGGCAAGCGGCACAACCTGCCGCTGCTGAACATCTTCGACAAGAATGCCGTCGTGCTGGCCAACGCCCAGGCCTTCAACCTCGACGGCAGCGTCAACGAGCAGGTCGACACCCAGTTGCCGGCGCAGTACGCCAACCTCGACCGCTTCGTGGCGCGCAAACAGATCGTGGCCGACCTGGACGCCCAGGGCCTGCTGGTCAGCATCGACGACCACGCCCTGAAAGTGCCGAAAGGCGACCGTTCCGGTACCGTGATCGAGCCCTGGCTGACCGACCAGTGGTACGTGTCCACCAAGCCGCTGGCAGAGCCTGCCATTGCTGCCGTAGAAGACGGCCGCATCCAGTTCGTGCCCAAACAGTACGAGAACATGTACTTCTCGTGGATGCGCGACATCCAGGACTGGTGCATCAGCCGCCAGCTGTGGTGGGGCCACCGCATTCCGGCGTGGTACGACGAGGCCGGCCAGGTCTACGTTGGCCGCAACGAACAGGAAGTGCGCGCCAAGCACCAACTGAGCGCCGATGTGGTGCTGCGCCAGGACGACGACGTGCTCGACACCTGGTTCAGCTCGGGCCTGTGGACCTTCTCTACCCTGGGCTGGCCGGAGCAGACCGAATTCCTCAAGAAGTTCCACTCCACCGACGTACTGGTGACGGGCTTCGACATCATCTTCTTCTGGGTTGCGCGCATGATCATGCTGACCATGCACCTGATCAAGAACGAGGACGGCACCCCGCAGGTTCCATTCAAGACCGTGTACGTGCATGGCTTGGTGCGTGATGGCCAGGGCCAGAAGATGTCCAAGTCCAAGGGCAACGTGCTGGACCCGCTGGACATCGTCGACGGCATCACCCTCGACGCCCTGCTGGAAAAACGCACCAGCGGCATGATGCAGCCCAAGCTGGCCGAGAAAATCGCCAAGCAGACCAAGGCCGAATTCCCCGAAGGCATCGCCAGCTACGGCACCGACGCCTTGCGCTTCACCTTCTGCTCGCTGGCTTCCACAGGCCGCGACATCAAGTTCGACATGGGCCGCGTCGAAGGCTATCGCAACTTCTGCAACAAGATCTGGAACGCTGCCCGCTACGTGCTGGACAAGGGCGAGGATTGTGGCCAGAACGGCGAGGCCTATGAGCTGTCCCTGGCTGACCGCTGGATCATTTCGCAGCTGCAGCGCACCGAAGCCGAAGTGACCCGCCAGCTGGAGCAGTTCCGCTTCGACCTGGCCAGCCAGGCGCTGTACGAGTTCATCTGGAACCAGTACTGCGACTGGTACCTGGAGCTGTCCAAGCCTGTGCTATGGGACGAAAATGCCCCGGTCGAGCGCGCCCGCGGCACCCGCCGCACCCTGGTGCGCGTGCTGGAAGTGGCGCTGCGCCTGGCACACCCGTTCATGCCGTTCATCACCGAGGAAATCTGGCAGCGCATCGCACCGCTGGCCGGTATCGAAGGCAAGACCATCATGCTGCAGCCATGGCCGGTGGCCAATGAAAGCCGCATCGATGCTGCCGCCGAAGGTGATATCGAATGGCTGAAAGAGCTGATGGTCGGCCTGCGCAACATCCGCGCCGAAATGAACATTGGCCCGGGCAAGCCGCTGCCGCTGTTCCTGAAGAACGCCAACGCCGACGACCAGCGCCGCCTGCAAGAGAACGAAGCCTTGCTGAAGAAGCTGGCCAAGGTCGAATCGTTCACCGTGCTGAGCGATGCCGAAGAGGCACCGCTGTCGGCTACTGCGCTGGTGGGTGACCTGCAAGTGCTGGTACCGATGGCCGGGCTGATCGACAAGGATGCCGAGCTGGCGCGCCTGAACAAGGAAATTCAGCGCCTGCAGGGCGAAGTGGCACGCGTGGGTGGCAAGCTGTCCAACGCTGCCTTCGTCGACAAGGCCCCGCCTGCGGTGATCGAGAAGGAGCGCGCCAAGCTGGCCGAGTCCGAACAGGCCCTGGCCAACTTCACCGAGCAGCACGCGCGCATTGCAGCGCTGTGACAACCTGATAGACCGCTGGGGCCGCTGTGCGGCCCTTTCGCGACACAAGGCCGCCCCTAAAGGATAGCGGCGCCTGTGAAACCGGCACCGTCCTGTAGGGGCGGCCTTGTGTCGCG
>NZ_DKJF01000020.1:69132-107311 GCF_002454615.1 Pseudomonas sp. UBA6699 | reverse complement strand
GCTGGCTTTGTCCCTCCTCCTCCCTTCAAGTCTAACCATACAATCTGGCTTTCCGGCGATTGGGCCAGACCTGCAAAAAAGTGGATTGCGCCTGACGCAACATAAAACTACCGAGAAGTCAGTTTTCGTCAGCATTCCACCTTCTTAGACTTGCTCCAGTCGCAAATTTGTTGCTGGAGATGTCGTTGCATGAGTTCCCTGTCCGCCCTGTCTGCCGCACCTGCCGCACCTGCCGCCGCCCCCGCGCCGGCTGCGCCTGCGCAGACGGCGTTCGGCCTGCAGGTAGTGGTCGGTCTGTTCGGTGTATTGCTGGCCGTGTTGTGTGCGGGCCTCAACGAGTCGGTGACCAAGATTTCCCTGGCCGACATCCGCGGCGCCATGGGCATCGGGGCCGACGAAGGTGCCTGGCTGCTGGCGGTGTACAGCGCCGCTTCGGTCTCGGCCATGGCCTTTGCGCCGTGGCTGGCCACCACCTTCTCGCTGCGGCGCTTCACCCTGAGCGCCATTGGCCTGTTCGCCGTGCTCGGCTTGCTGCAGCCGTTCGCCCCCAACCTGCACAGCCTGATGCTGTTGCGCGTGCTGCAGGGCTTTGCCGCCGGCGCCTTGCCACCGATGCTGATGAGCGTGGCCCTGCGTTTCCTACCGCCGGGCATCAAAGTGTACGGCCTGGCCTGTTACGCCCTGACCGCCACGTTCGGCCCCAACCTCGGTACCCCGCTGGCCGGGTTGTGGACTGAATACGTGGGCTGGCAATGGGCATTCTGGCAGATCATTCTGCCGTCGGCACTGGCCATGTGTTGTGTGGGCTGGGGCCTGCCGCAGGACCCGCTGCGCCTGGAGCGTTTCAGGCAGTTCGACTGGCGTGGCGTGGTGCTTGGCCTGCCGGCCATCAGCAGTATCGTCCTGGGCTTGTCGCTGGGGGACCGCTGGGGCTGGTTCGACTCGCCGCTGATCTGCTGGCTGCTCGGGGGTGGGCTGCTGTTGCTGGTGCTGTTCATGTTCAACGAATGGTCCGAGCCGCTGCCGTTCTTCCAGTTGCGCATGCTGTCGCGGCGCAACCTGAGTTTCGCCTTGGTGACCTTGGCCGGCGTGCTGGTCGTGCTGTCGGGTGTCGGCAGCATTCCGTCGGCCTACCTGGCGCAGATCCAGGGCTACCGGCCGGCGCAGACCAGCCCGCTGATGATGCTGGTGGCGATGCTGCAGTTGATCGCCCTGCCATTGACCGCAGCGCTGTGCAACATCCGCGCGGTGGACTGCCGCTGGGTGCTGGGCATCGGCCTGGCGATGCTGGCGGTGTCCTGTGTTGGCAGCAGCCTGCTGACCAGCGAATGGATCCGTGGCGACTTCTACCCGTTCTACCTGCTGCAGGTGTTCGGCCAGCCGATGGCGGTGCTGCCGTTGCTGATGCTGTCCACCAACGGCATGACCCCGCAGGAAGGCCCGTTCGCCTCCAGCTGGTTCAACACCGTCAAGGGCCTGGCCGCGGTGATCGCCGGTGGCCTGCTGGATGCGCTTGGCACCCTGCGCCGGCACTTCCATTCCAACCACCTGGTGGACAGCCTGGGCAACGCTCCGCTGGTCGACGATAACGCCGCTGGCCTGGCCAGGCGCATCCACGATCAGGCGCTGGTGCTGACCTCGGCCGACCTTTACCTGGTTATGGCCTGCATCGCCGTGGCCCTGATCTGCCTGATTCCTTTCGTGCCCACTCGGGTCTACCCGCCGCGCGCGGTGGCCTGAACCCTGGATGAATTCGAGAACCGCTGATATGACCAACAACCGCAAAACCCTGTTCATCGGCTCGGTGCTCGCCGTGGCTGTCCTGGCTGGCATCGTCGGCCCCTGGCTGTTCGGCAGCGACCACCGCCAGAGCACCAATGACGCCTATGTGATCGCCGACTACACGGTGGTCGCGCCCAAGGTAGCCGGCTTTATCAAAGAGGTGCTGGTGGAGGACAACCAGCAGGTCACGGCTGGCCAGCTATTGGCGACCATCGATGCCCGTGACTACCAGGCCGCGCTGGATGCGGCGCAGGCGCAATTGCTGGTGGCCAAGGCGCAAAGCGCCGATGCCCGCGCCACCCTCGAACGCCAGGCCGCGCTGATTGCCCAGGCCGAAGCTGCGGTGAAAGCGGCCCAGGCCGAAGCGGCGTTCGCCGACCATGAGGTCAACCGCTACAGCCGCCTGGCCGAGCAGGGCGCCGGTACCGTGCAGAATGCCCAGCAGGCACGCAGCAGGGTCGACCAGGCCCGCGCGCGGCTGGCCAATTCCCAAGCAGCGCTGGTGGCGGCGCGCAAGCAAGTGGACATCCTTACCGCCCAGGTAGCCAGTGCCGATGGCCAGCTCAAACGCGCCGAAGCGGGCCTTGAAAAAGCCCAGCTTGACCTGTCCTACACACGCATCACCGCGCCGGTGGACGGCATGGTCGGCGAGCGCGCGCTGCGGGTCGGCGCCTACGTCAACCCGGGCGCTCGCCTGCTGTCGGTGGTGCCGTTGCAGCAGGCCTATGTGGTCGGCAACTTCCAGGAGACCCAGCTGACCCACGTGCAGCCGGGCCAGCCGGTGAGCATCAGCGTCGACACCTTCTCCGGCGAGAAGCTGCAAGGCCATGTGGAGAGTATCGCCCCGGCCACCGGCGTGACCTTCGCCGCCGTGAAGCCGGACAACGCCACCGGCAACTTCACCAAGGTGGTGCAGCGCATTCCGGTGAAGATCGTTTTCGATGATGGCCAGCCGCTGCTCGCCCGCTTGCGCGTGGGCATGTCGGTGGAAGCGACCATCGATACCCGTGGCGACAAGCTGAACGGCAAAGAGGTCAGCGCACGATGAAAGCGGCATTACGCGTGAGCCCATTACTGCTGGCCGTCCTGATGGCTGGCTGCAGCATGGGCCCGGACTTCCTGCGCCCCGACAGCCAGGCACCGCAACAATGGGCGCCGCTGCAAGGTGAGGCGGCGGCCAGCCAGCCGCAGGCCGAACCGCTGGAGCTGCGCTGGTGGGAAAGTTTCCACGATGCCCAGCTCAGCGCATTGATCCAGCGCGTTGCCGAGCGCAACCTCGACTTGCAGATGGCCAGTGCCCGGCTGGTACAAAGCCGGGCCTTGCGCAGCACCGTGGCCGCCGATGAAATGCCGGCGGTGGATGTTGCTGCCGGCTACAGCCGTGCCCGCAACAGCGCCGAAGGCCTGAGCGACCCGTCTGGCAAGGCGGGCAAGCAAGCCTTCAACCTCTGGCAGGGCGACTTGGTAGCGGGTTGGGAGCTGGACCTGTGGGGCCGCGTGCGGCGCCAGGTCGAGGCGGCCGATGCCACGGTCGAAGTGGCGGAGAACGACCGCCGCGGGGTGCTGTTGGCATTACTGTCGGAAACTGCCGGCAACTACATCCAGTTGCGTGCGGTGCAGCACACCATCGATGTCACTCGCGACAACCTCAAGGTCGCCCAGCACAGCCTGAAGCTTTCGGAAAGCCGCCAGGCCGAAGGCGTCGCTACCCGCCTCGACGTAGCCCAGGCCAGTGCCCAGGTGGCGTCCATCGAGTCGCGTCTGCCCAGCCTCGAAGCCCGGCGCGATGAACTGATCAACGCCCTCAGCCTGCTCGCCGCCGACCCCCCGCGCAGCCTGCAGGCCCAGTTGCTACAGGGCGGCGAACTGCCTGCGCCGCGGCAGAAGTTCGCCATCGGCTTGCCGTCCGAGCTGGCCGAGCGCCGGCCGGACATCCGCCAGGCCGAGGCTCGCCTGCACGCTGCCACCGCCAGCATCGGCGTGGCCAAGGCCGACTTCTACCCGAGCATCCGGCTGTCTGGCAGTGTCGGCTTCCAGGCCATGCAGTTGTCCGATTTCGGTGCCTGGGACGCGCGCCGGTTTGCCTTTGGGCCACAGCTTTCATTGCCGATCTTCGAGGGCGGCCGACTCAAGGGCACCCTGGAATTGCGCGAGGCGCAGCAGCAGGAAGCGGCGCTTAATTATCGCAAGGTGGTGCTGGGGGCCTGGCATGAGATTGACGATGTGCTACGCCTGTACAACGCCAGTCAGTTGCGCCGTGATCACCTGGCCGAGGCCGTGCGGCAGAACCGCATCGCCTTGGAAACCGCCCAGCGCCAGTACGTGCAAGGGGCGGTGGATTTTCTCAACGTGCTGACGGTGCAGAGTGCCTTGCTGGCCAGCGAGGAACAGTGGATCGACAGCTCGGCGGCGGTGTCGCAGGCGCTGGTGGCGCTGTACAAGGCCTTGGGGGGTGGCTGGCAGGCGTTTGATCAGCAACCGGTGAAGAAAGCTTGAAGGCGGGGCCGCTTTGCGGCCCATCGCCGGCAAGCCAGCTCCCACAAGTACAGCGCAGGTCTCAGGTACAGCGCAATACCTGTAGGAGCGGGCTTGCCCGCGAAGGGCTGCAAAGCAGCCCCGGCGATTTCCCAGACAGATGAGGAGGCAAAGATGCACATTTCCCTGAACGGCAAACGCGCGATCGTCAGCGGTTCCACCGCCGGCATTGGTCTGGCCATCGCCATAGGTCTGGCCGAAGCCGGCGCCGAAGTGGTCCTCAACGGCCGCACCCAATCCCGCGTCGACGAAGCGCTTAACGCCGTGCGCGAACGCTTGCCACAAGCGCGCATCATCGGCATCGCTGCCGACCTCGGCACCCAGGAAGGTGCGCAAAAGCTGTTCGACCAGGTGCCGCATACCGACATCCTGGTCAACAACCTGGGCATCTTCGAGCCCAAGCCGTTCTTCGAGATCGAAGACGAAGACTGGCAGCGCTTCTTCGACGTCAACGTGCTTAGCGCGGTGCGCCTGTCGCGCCACTATGCCCGAGGCATGGCCGAGCGCAAATGGGGGCGGGTGGTGTTCCTGTCCAGTGAGTCGGCGCTGCAGATCCCGACCGAGATGGTTCACTACGGCATGACCAAGACCGCGATGTTGGCGGTGTCACGAGGGCTGGCCGAGACCCTGGCGGGCACCGGGGTAACGGTGAATGCCGTGCTGCCTGGGCCGACGCGCTCTGAAGGCGTGGGTGACTTCTTCGCCAAGCTGGCTGAGGAGCAGGGGGTGACGACTGCTGAACTGGAAACCAGCTTCCTGGCCGAGCACCGGCCCAGTTCGCTGATCAAGCGGCTGGCGACAGTGGAAGAGGTGGCCAACATGGTGGTGTATCTGGCATCGCTGCAGGCCAGTGCTACCACCGGGGCGGCGTTGCGGGTGGACGGCGGGGTGCTGCGGTCCATTGCCTGATTGTCTACTGCCTGTACCGGCCTCTTCGCGGGCGTGCCCGCTCCCACAGGAGTAGTGTGATTCCGAAGCGGGTGCCATACCTGTGGGAGCGGGCAAGCCCGCGAAGAGGCCAGCACAGGCAAGCAAAGAATCAAAGCGGTCGCAGCAGGCCAAAGCGCTTGCGCAACGCCCAATCCAGCAAACGCCGCGGCAGCAACCGAGCCATCAACGGCAACGCCGTACTGCCATTGCCCAAGCGCACCACAGCCGGTACCGGTGACCTGCTCACTGCCGCCAGCACGCCCTTGGCAAACACCGCCGCCGAAGTCGGCTTGTCCTGCGAAGCCCGCGCCCGCGCCTGCACCTGTTCACGCAACGGCCACCACGCCGAATCCGCCCCCACTACCTGCTCGGCCTGGCGCTGGGCGTTGCTGGCGAACTGCGAGGCAATCGCCCCGGGTTGCACTTCCATCACCTGCACGCCAAACGGTGCCAGCTCAAGGCGCAGGGCATCGCTCAGGGCATGCACGGCGGCCTTAGAGGCGCAGTAGGCGCCGGCGAACGGGGTGACCAGTACGCCGGATACGCTGCCGATATTCACCACCAGGCCCCGTGAGCGGCGCAGCAGCGGGAACAGCGCGCGAGTGACGCCTACCACGGCGAAGACATTGGTTTCGAACTGCTGGCGCAGCGCATCCACGCCGCCATCGAGCAACGGGCCCATGGCGCCGTAGCCGGCGTTGTTGATCAGGATATCGAGGCTGTCCAGTTCCTCGGCCATGCGGGCAAGGGCATCGCTGTCGTTCACGTCCAGTTGCCGGGCGGTGTAGCCGGCGGCACTCAGTTGTTCGACATCTTCAGGCTTGCGGGCGGTGGCCCAGACGTGGTGGCCAGCATCGCGGAAGGCGTCGGCCAGGGCGCGGCCGATGCCGCTGGAACAACCGGTGATCAGGACGGTGGGCATGGTGGGGGCCTTTGATCAAGGTGAGAGGTGTGTCGCCAGTACAGGCAATGAATCAATTGGCAAATGTACCTTGCAGGTGCTCAGCCCGAAACTCCAGGGTTTGTGGTCGGTAACCGGAACGCAGGGGCGGCAAGGGCAAGCAGTCTATCCACTCGGCCCCCGGCTGCAGTTCGCCAGGGCCACGGTAGCGCGGCGCGTTGTAGGTATTTTCGGCGAGGTTCACGGTATCGCCCGGTGCATAGGCGGCTACGCGCCAACGCAGTTCGGTGAGCGGTACCGGGTTGCCGTTGTTCATGTGCACCTGCAGGGTTCGGTCGGCGGGGCACTGGTCTGGGGCGTAGCGCAGGCGCAGGTCCAGGCGGGCCAGTTGCGAGGCTTCGCGGGTGTCCTGCCAGGCAACGAACAGGGCCACCAGGCCCAGGCCGCACACGGCGGCCAGGGAAATGGGCAGGGCCTTGGCCGGGTAGCGCAACAGCAGCACCAGCCAGGTGAGGATAAGGACGGCACCGATGATCATGATGTGCGGATTCCGTTCGAGTCTCGGCACATCTTGGAGTGGCAAGCTGCAAGCTGCAAGCTACAAGCTACAAGCTACAAGCTACAAGCTACTAGAAAAAGCAGGGCGGTGGAGAACCCACAATTTTAGATTCGACGCCGCCCCGCTGTTTCTTGTAGCTTGCCGCTTGCCGCTTGCCGCTTTACTGCGCGATGGTCTTCACCGAAACCCCACGCTCGACCGGCGTAGAGGTGCGCCCATACACATCTTCGAAGCGCTCGATATCATCTTCGCCCAGGTAACTCCCGGACTGCACCTCAATGATCTCCAGCGGGATCTTGCCCGGGTTGCGCAGGCGGTGCACCGACGCAATCGGGATGTAGGTCGACTGGTTCTCGGTCAGCAGGAACACGTTTTCGTCGCAGGTCACCTCGGCAGTGCCGGACACCACGATCCAGTGTTCGGCGCGGTGGTGGTGCATCTGCAGCGACAGGCTGGCGCCTGGCTTGACGGTGATGTGCTTGACCTGGAAGCGGCCGCCCATGTCCACCGAGTCGTAAGAACCCCATGGGCGATACACTTCCAGGTGGTTCTGGGTTTCGCTACGGCCCTGTTCGTCCAGTGTCTTGACCATCTGCTTCACGCCCTGAACCTTGTCCTTGTGGGCGATCATCATGGCGTCCTTGGTCTCGACCACCACGATGTTCTCAAGGCCGATCACCGACACCAGCTTGCCGTTACCGTGGATCATGCAGTTGCGGCTGTCCTGCACCACCACATCGCCCTTGGTGACGTTGCCATTGTCGTCCTTCTCATGCACCTCCCACAACGACGACCAGCAGCCCACGTCACTCCAGCCGGCCGACATCGGCACGACACAGGCGCGCTGGGTTTTTTCCATCACCGCGTAGTCGAGGGAGTCGTCCGGGCAGCAGGCGAAAGTGGCGGGGTCGATGCTCAGCACATCGCCGTCTTCCTGGCTACGCTCCAAGGCCAGTACACAGGTGTCGTAGATATCGCCATCGTGCTTTTTCAGCTCCTCAAGGAAGCGGCTGGCGCGGAACAGGAACATGCCGCTGTTCCAGAAGTAACCACCGGCCTGGACGAACTCGGTGGCGCGCTTCTCGTCGGGCTTCTCGACGAACTGCGCGACCCGCGCCACGCCCTCGGGCAGCAATGCATCCTGGCTGGAGCGGATGTAGCCGTAGCCGGTTTCCGGCTTGGTCGCCGGTACCCCGAACAACACCATCTCGCCGCGCTCTGCCGCGACGGTGGCCAGGGCCAGGGCACGTTGCAGGGCCTTCTGGTCCTCGATCACATGGTCGGCAGGCAGCACCAGCATCAGTTCGTCGCGGCCTTCGTTGACCAGTTTCATCGCGGCCATGGCCACCGCGGGCGCCGTATTGCGGCCAAACGGCTCCATCAGGATGCCTTGGGTTTCCAGCTTCAGGGCAGCCAGCTGCTCCTGCACGATGAACTTGTGGTCCTTGTTGCAGACCACGATCGGCGTGTCCATGCCCTCGAACGCCAGGCGCGAGAGGGTTTGCTGGAACAGCGTATGTTCACCGGTCAGGGCCAGGAACTGCTTGGGGAACTGCTTGCGCGACAAAGGCCACAGACGCGAACCGCTACCACCAGAAAGAATTACCGGGATCATCATGTTTCTCCAATAGTCGTTGAGAGGCAGGGGAATCAGTTGCTAGCCACGGGGCGAGTTACCCACACCGGCGACAAGGCGTTGCCGGAACCCGTTACGTACAGCACTGCGGCTTCGCCGCGCTCAAGGGCGACTGGCTTCACGTCACCCACTTTCTTGTCACCTTGGTACAGCGCCAGGTTCACCTTGACCGGGTTGATCTCGCGCTCGCCACGGCCGTTGGCGGCCACCTGCTTGACCACTTCGGTCTTGCCGTCGGCGGTTTTCAGGGTCAGCTGCTGGTCGCTCAGGTTCTGCACGCGCACCAGGGCTTTCTGCTTGTTCTTGAACGGCGGCTCTTCGATCAGCTTCGGGTTGCCGCTGCTGCTGTTGACCAGTGTGTAGTACTTGTCCGAGGCCAGCTTGACCGGCACGCTCTTGCCGCCGACCTGGGCGGTGTAGTCACCGCCAGGCAGGAAGCTGAAATCGCTGCTGGCCTGGGCGCCAACCTGCTTGATCTGGGTGTTGCCCACACTGGCGGCAGCCGGTGCACTGGTGGCGTTGTACAGCCGCACGAACGTGGAGCCTTTCGGCGCGCTGGGGCCATACAGGGCGGCGTCGGCGCCGGCGAAGGCCTGCATGGAGGCAAGGGACAGGCCGGCCGCCAGGGTGAGGGCTTTGGCAATGGAAGTCTTGGTAGTCATGTGCGTGTTCCTCTCTTCAGTCAGTGGTTCGTCCGGGTGGACGACAAGGCCAGGTTTTCTTCGGATTTACGGGCGTTCTTCAGCTGCGCGACCCAGTGCGGGTCGAAGCTGCTGAGGTCGTTCTTCATTGGCAGATATCGTTCTGGGAATTCCCACACCACCACTTGTGGCGCGGCGTTCTTGAAGGCATCGCTTTGCAGGTACTTGAGCATGGGCACCAACGGGCCGTGGCCGTCCTCGGCGTAATTGGCCACGTCGCTGCGCAGCGCCTGCTGCAGGGCGCCAAGGAAGTTCCAGTGCGGGTTGGCGCTGTAGCTGGTGCCAACCAGTGCCACCGGTATGCGGCTGTCGGCGAACAGCGCGTCAGCACCGTCACCCTCGGCCTCGGCGGCCCGGGTGGTACGTTGTTGCAGGCTGTCCGGGGCGGGCAGCAGGTTGCTGAACAAAGGGTCCAGTGGCAGGAAGTTGGTCAGGTCGCCTTTGTACGGGGCTGTGCTGCCTGCTTCGGTTATGAAGGCCTGCGGGGCGCCGTCGAGCAGGTTCTGCCGGCGCACGGCGTCAGCCAGCGCCTGCGCCGCCACTTCGGCACCCATCGGCGTCCAGTGGGTGTCGGTACGCAGAAACACCTGGCCGCGGGCCTTGGCCTGCGCCAGTGGGCCCATCAGCTCGGGCGCAAATACGTTGGCCTGGCGTGCCTGGGCGTGAAACTGGTTGTACAGGTCGTCATGCAAGCTGGCCGGTTGTTGCTTGCCGATGTATTCGGCATACACCCGCGCCTTGGCCGGGACGATCGCCAGCACCAGGTGCACGCCGTGCTGCTGCAGGGTGTCGCGTACACCGCGGATCAGCGCCAGGTTCTCTTGCATCAGGTGTTCGGCACCGGCGGTGGGCTTGAACTCTTCGTCACTGAACAACCACTGGTCGCGGCCCAGCACCACGCCAGGGCGGCCTTCGTGGAACAGCTTGAAGTCCATCGCCGCCCACAGGTTGGTGCCCAGGCGCTTGATCGGGAACTGGTCGTCGTAATGGGTTTCGGCTGCCTTGGCCAGTTTGCCGTTGAGCAGGGTCATCTGTTCGGTGCGCTGGAAACTTTCCAGCCCACCGGTGGACCAGACGCCCATGCCCACCAACAGGCCGATGAAGGACAGCGAATAGGTAATGCGTAACGTTCGGGTCATGTCAGCCACCTCAGAACTGGAAGTAGAGGAACGGCGAGTAGCTCTGCGCCGAAAGCTTGAGGATCGAGGCCACGAACAGCAGCAACACCAGCGCGCGGGTCATGACCCGGGTCCAGTCCAGGCCCAGCGAACCGTCGCTGTTGACCTGCACCGGGGTGGCCTTGGGCGTGGGTTTGGCGTTGCGGTAGAAGTCGCGCAGGCCGAAGAACGCCAGGGTGAGGTAGGCGATCACCAGGGTGGCGACCTGCAGGCCGGTGAGCTGGGCACGGTTGAGTTCCGACAGTTGCCAGTCGCCGAAGCTGAACATGGCGCCATACATGCGTGCGGCGACGTGCAGGTTTTCGGCGCGGAAGATCACCCAGCCGACCACCACCAGCAGGAAGGTGAAGGCCCATTTCACCGGGTTGAAACGCTGCGGGTTGGTGTCGATGCCCAGCGCCCGCTCGATCGCCAGCCACATGCCGTGCCAGGCGCCCCAGATGATGTAGGTGAAGTTGGCGCCATGCCACAGGCCGCCCAGCAGCATGGTCAGGAACAGGTTGCGGTAAGTGTTGAAGGTGCCTTTGCGGTTACCGCCCAGGGTGATGTACAGGTAGTCGCGCAGCCAGGTCGACAGACTGATGTGCCAGCGCCGCCAGAACTCGGTGATGGACTGGCTGATGTATGGCTGCTTGAAGTTTTCCATGAAGCGGAAGCCCATCATCAGCCCCAGGCCGATGGCCATGTCGCTGTAGCCGCTGAAGTCGAAGTACAACTGCGCGGTGTAGGCCAGGGCGCCGAGCCAGGCATCCCCGGTGGTCGGGTTCTGCAGGGCGAAGCAGTGGTCGGCGACCACTGCCAGGGTGTCGGCGATGAACACCTTCTTGATGAAACCCTGCATGAAGCGGGTGCAGCCTTCGGAGAACTTGTCCAGGGTATGGGTGCGGTTGTTGAACTGGTCGACCAGGTCCTTGAAACGCAGCACGGGGCCGGCGATCAGGTGCGGGAAGATGGCCACGAATGCGGCGAAGTCGATCAGGTTGCGCGTGGCCGGGGTGTCGCCGCGGTACACGTCGATGATGTAGCTGATCGACTCGAAGATGTAGAACGAGATACCGATCGGCAGCAGCACGTGGGTGAGGATGAAGGGCTCCAGGCCAAACGAGGTGATGATCGCATTCAGGCTGTCGACACCGAAGTTGGCGTACTTGAAGTAGCCGAGAATGGCCAGGTCGACACCGACCCCCAGCAGCAGCCAGCGCTGTGCCGGCTTGGTGCGCACGCCGGCGGCACCCACTTTCAGGCCGATCCAGTAGTTCCACAGGGTGACCCCGGCGAACAGCGCCAGGAAGTCCACCCGCCACCAGGCATAGAAGATGTAGCTGGCGACCAGCAGCAGCAGGTTGCGATAACGTTGCCCGCTCAAGTAATACAGGCCGAGGAATATCGGCAAGAACAGGAACAGGAACACGTTGGACGAGAAGACCATCCCGGTTCTCCTTATTGTTCACAGCATCCGGGGCACAGCGCCCCCCAAACCCCCCAGCAAAAAGCTGGAGGGCAACTTAGATCCCTGTGGGAGCGGGCAGGCCCGCCCCCACAGGTACCGACCCCACAATGGGAGTCAGTTCACTTCTTGCTTGCTGCGCTCGGGTCATAGACCCGGGTCACATCGCCGCCCAGCCGGAAGCTGTTGAACGGCTGCATCCCGTGCTTGCGCTCCAGCGTGTCGCCGACGCAGTGGTACAGCGCGCACCAAGGCTCGAGCCAGGCGTACTTGTTGTCGACCTTGAGGTCTTTCATGTCCTGCTTCTCACCGGCTCGTTCGGCGAAGTGACGGGGGTCGCGGGCGCCGTAGAGCACACCTTCGCCCAAGCGCTGCAGGGCAAAGTTGTTTTCGCTGCGCAGGTCCACGCCATTGGCCTGGGCGAAGCTGGCAATCATCGCCAGCGGCGGCAGGGCGTAGTTGTGATAGGCCAGGGCACGTTGCTTGCGCTTGACCTCGTTGGGCAGGAAACCTTGCTCGTCGACCTGGTTGGCACCCACCTTGAATTCCTTCACCGCCCAGTCGAACAGGTCGCGGCGGTCGGTGGCCACGGCGGTGGCCATCACCGACCAGGCGGCCCAGTAGCTGTGGTTGTTGATCTTCTCCAGCGGCAGGTTGCTCCAGTCCTGCACGGTCTGCTCGGCCAGGCGGTCCAGCCATTTCTCGATCAGCTCGGCTTCGGCCTGGTGCGCGGCCAGCGGCTGGGCAGTGGAGAACTTCAGGCGCAGCCACGAGCCGCTCATGCTGCCCAGGGCCCATTTGCGCATCGACTTGCCGGTGTGGTTGTAGTCGGTGGACAGCAGCGCATTGGCCCGCGCCCAGGTCCCCAGCCAAGCCAAGGTGCAGTCGAGTTGCGCCGGGCGGCCATCACGCATGTATTGGCCGACCATCTTGCTCACGCCCTTTTCCAGCGTGGTGATGTCTTCGGTCGACTTGCGAAAGGCCTTTTCCGAGGCGACATTGAGCGTGGCACGGGCCTTGTCGGAGCCTTCGTACTTACTGCGGAATTGCAGCGGACCGGTGTAGGGTTTTGGTGCCGGCTCGCAGCGGAAATTGCCGTCGCCCGTTTTGGGTTTCTCGATGCCCTCGTAATAGCCTTGGGGTGGCACCAGCGCAGCATGCGCGGCGCTGCCGAACAGCGCCATGGCGAGCAGGGCAGGGCGAAAGATTTGCTTGAATACGGTCATGGTCGCCTCACTGGCCGGCTTGCGCGGTTTGCGCAGGCACGGCGAAGTTGTTGCGTTTGCAGAGTTTGGCTTCGACTTTTTGGGTGCCGCTTTCCGGGCCTTGCACCTCGAACGCCAGCAGGCTCTGGTCGGCCCAGTCCTCGTCCTCACGCATCTGGAAGACAAAGCGGCCGTCGGTGTCGGAGGTTTCCGGTTTTTCCAGCTTGATGTCTTCGTGGCGGCCGTTGAGGTACCACAGGGTGGCTTGCAGCACCTTCACCGATGGGTCGTCGAACCTGACATCCATCTGCAGGTTGCGGTTGATCAGCTGTTTCACCACGCCGCCCTTGCCGTTGACCATCAGCTCGTTGTTGCCGGGCTTGAGCGTGGTGCTGGCGCTCATCAGCGCCGGGCGGTCATTGCAGCCATCGTCGAGCAGGCCAAGGATTTGCCGCCAGATGGTTTCCTGGTCCAGGCGGTATAGCGGCGAGAACTCCCAGATCAGGATCTTGGGCGGGTTCTTGCGGAATTCCTCGCTGCCCAGGTACTGGATCATCGAGCCTTCCAGGCCACCGCCGGGGAAGGCGACGTTGAGCACATCGGCGCCGATGTACTGCTCGAGGAAACCGGAGAAGTTGTAGTTCTTGCCGCTGTGGCTGGTGCCGACCAAGGTGATCTGTGCGTTGCCGCTGTCGCCGAACAGGTCGTCGCCGCCGCCGCTGGAGCCTTTCGGCTCGGTGGCGAACTGGTCCATGTACTGGATCGCATAGCTGGTGCCACACAGTTGGCCGGCTACGTTGTGCAGGGTGCCCGTTTTGCCCATGCGGCCAGATTTCTTGGTTTCGAATTCCTTGCGCGGGATGCCCTCGAAAGCCGGCATCTTGTGCACGGTGTCGGCGACGATCCTGGCGGCGCGCTGGGCACCGTACGGTGTCCAGTGCTGGTCACCGCGAAAGTAGAAGTCCTTGCCCTGGTCGGCGGCGGCCAGTTGCTCGTTGGTCAGCGGCGACAGGTCGGGCACGTTGTAGCCCATGCTGGCGAAGCGCTTGAGCATGGCCTGGTAGTTGCCCAGTGCCTTCTGGTAGTTGAACGCAGCTTTCTCGGCCGGGTTGAGCATGTTGCGGTTCACCAGGCCACGGGTGGGCTGGTACACCATCACCAGCTCCACGCCACGCTTCTTGAACGCGTCGTGCACTTGTTGCAGGCGCTTGTAGCCGGCCGGCGTGGTGCTGAACTCGGTGCGCAAGTCTTCGCGTGTGCGGAACAGCCAGTCGCCCTTGGCTTGCACCAGGGTGGTGAAGTTCTGCTGGTAGCGGGTGGTGTAGCGGCTGGCATCGTGCGCTTCGGGGCACAGCTGGCAGCAGGGTTCGGCCGTGAAGGTCGGGGCCTTGACTTCATCGGCGCGCACGCCTTGGCTGATTGCCAGAAGGGCAGCGGACAGGCCCAGCAGTTTCATCAGGTGTGGAGTCATGGTCTGGGCTTCCTTAATCGATCATTTCGGTCTGGCGCTCGACCGGGTCGATCAGCACAGCCTTCTGCTGGCGGACCAGCAGGTCGAGGATTTCGTCCTGGCGCTCGCCCAGCACGCCGTTGAGGCTGATGCCGCTGGCCTTGCGCGGGGCGAGCATGGATACCTTGTACAGCTCGACCGACAGCGGCGAGTCGATCGACAGCGGGCCTGAGCCGTTGGCCGCCAGTTCGCCGCCCACCACGATCAGCGACACCTTGGTGTCGAACGGGTCGAGGGCGATGTCGCGGTCGGTGTCGGACAAGTCCTTGATGTGGCCGTACACGCCGACCAGGCCGTTGGCCATGGCCACGTTCTCGTACAGGCGGATGTTCACGCTGTTACGTACGCGTATGCCGTGGCGGCGGTTGTTGATCAGCTTGTTGCCCCAGATCAGGTTGTCGCCGCTTTCGTACAGGGTGATGCCGTCGGTGTGGTTGCGGTAGATCTCGTTGTAGGCCACCAGGTTGTTGACGCTGTTACGGTCAATCACCACGCCGGAGAGCTTGTTGTCGTAGCTCTTGTTGTTGATGATCCAGCTGTCGTTGACCTCACGCGAAATGATGATGCCGTGCTTCTTCTTGGTGCCGTAGACCGTGTTGCCGGCGATGATCAGGCGGTGCGAGCGGTCGTGCGGGTCGATGCCATAGACGATGTTGTCGTTGTAGGTATTGTCCTTGACCACGAAGTCCTGGGTTTCGTAGCAGTAGAAGCCGTACCACATGTCGCTGAACTGCGAACCGATGATCCAGCCGGTGGGTTCCGGGCGGCCCATGCGCTTGGCCATGTTCGGGGTGTACTGCGAAATGCTCACGCCGTACGACTTGGACTTGGCATAGCCGAAACTGGCCATCCTGGTATTGACGATATAGGTCTCGGTACCGCCCCACGACAGCAGGAACGGGCGGAACTCCTTGGGCGAGCGGAAGGTCGCCGGGCCGTTGTCTTTTTCCCGCCAGCCAGTCACCTGGGTGTCGGTGACGAACAGCTTGCCGTCGTTGACCAGGAACGCGCCGCCCTCCTGGGACAGGCGCAATTGCTTGACCTTGCCATCGATCTCGAGGATGCCCTTGCGGCCGACCACGATCGGCAGGCGCGCCAGGTACACGCCCGGCTCGACTTCGCGCAGGTACTGTCGCGGCACCTGCTTGCTCAGCTCGACGAGGTCGACATGGCCGTCATCGATGAAGATCGCCTGCGGAATACCGTGCTGGCGCTGGACCCACTCGGCCGCCTTGTTGTCGCCGCCGACAAATTCCTTGAGGGTGTCCTCCTGGAACATGCGGCGCAGGCTGACCTTGCCCTTGTGGCTGCGGTCGATCTTCTTCTGCACGGCCTGGGCAGTGTAGCCGCTCAGGTCGGGCAGCTTGGGCGGGGCCAGGTGCAGGGGCTCGATCGGCGCGCTGGCCACGGTGTAGGTCTTGGCCTGCTGCAGCTCCTTGGCAATGACCTTGGGCTCTGCGGCGACGGCCAGGCCCGAGGCCAGCAACAAGGCGCTGGCCAACAGGCTGTGACGTAGGTGCGGGTGAAGGTTCATCAGGTTTCTCCCGGCCTCAGAAGCGCCAGATCACGTCGACGAAGGCGCGGTGCATGTACGAGTCCGCTTCCTTGCCATAGGCGTCGCCCGGCTTGAATACACCCGCGCGCAGGCGCACCAGGGCAGACGGCTCGTCGATGGCCTGGCTCATGGACGCGGGCAGCAGGCCTTGCTTGAAGTACTTGGTCACGACCACGTCCATCTCCTGGCCAAGGTCTTTTTCACCGTCGACCAGTTGGCGGTTCACACCGTTGTCGTCGACCACGGCGTTGATGCCGCTGGAGCCGATGTTCTGGTTGCCATCGACGCGCCAGAACTTGTGGTAGATCAGGCTGGCGTCATAGTCATCGCGCAGTTGCCACGATGCGAACAGCGTGGCCGCCTGCAGGTTGCCCAGCTCGCCGCGGAAGGCCTCACCGAAGCGGTGTACCCGCGAGCGGGTGCCGGTGAAGTTGGAGCGGTTGCTTTCCAGCCCGGTCTGCTCGAAGTTGTTCGAACCATCGTCACCGCCGCCGCCGCTGCCGCGGGCGTAGGCTGCACCCACCTGCCATTGCGGGTCGAGGCGCAGGCGGATACCCAGGTCGGTGGCCCAGGCATTGACGTTGCCGCTCTGCTTGCCGGTGGCCACCTGATCGTCACCCACCTGTTGGGTGGTGAGCTTGTCGCGGTCGCCGGTCAGCCAGGTGACGCTGCCCCAATAGTTGACGGTGTGGTCATTGCGCCAGTTGTAGGCGTCGCTGTTGGCCTCGAGGCCCAGCCAGGTGAGGTCGCCGGTGCGGGTCTTGTCCAGTGCATCGACGGTTTCCCCGGGTTGGTTCAGGCTGCCGCTGTCATGGGTGTGGTGGGCGCGCAGGCCAACCCAGTGGCCGGGCGTCCATTGCGTGGCGATGTTGCCGTAGACGTGCGTACGGTCCTTGTCCTCGGGCGCCAGCTCGGTGAGGTCGGTGCGGTATTCGCTGAAGCGCTGGGCCACGCCCAGGTCGGCCTTGAGCAAGGTGGTGTCGAAGGTCCAGTTCAGCGCCTCGATGTTGGTGTCGCGCCACATGCCGTCATCGCTGCGCAGGCGCTGGCGACCCAGGCGCAGTTGCTCGCCAGGGTAGGCGGTGAGGCCGCTGTAGCCGACCCAGAATTCGCGCATGGCCAGGTAGCTTTTGTCTGGCTTGCGGCTGTCGTCACCGGTGTCGGTGGTGGTGCCGTCGTCGTTCTGGCGCAGGGTGTCGGTTTCGATGGTGTCGGTGGCTGCGACCGCCTGGCCCATGGCGTAGGCGCTCCAGTTGCCGCGCTCGCCGTACACCCATGGGCGCAGGTCCAGGCCCAGGCCGTTGACGTCGCCGCCGGGGCGGGTACCCAGGTCACGGTCGTCTTCGGATTGGCCGGTGATTTTCACGTCCAGGCCGAAATTTTTCTCAGCGGTCATTTCCGCCAGGGTCGGGCAGGACCACAGCAGGGCGAAGCTCAGGCCGATGCCGGCTTTCACGAAGGGATTGAGCGTCATAGCGAGTCCTCACCGTCTACTTCTGGTTCGTCGTCTTGCAGGGCTTCGGTGGCCAGGGTGCTGTTGGCGCCTTGGCTCATGCTGCCGCGGGCCTGCTTTTCCTGAGCCAGCAGTTGCTCGGCCTGGTGGCGCTGGTCCGGGGTCAGCTGCGGCTCGAGCCGTTGCAGCATTTCTGCCGCCTGCGGCGTGGGGTTGGCTTGTGCCAGCTGGGCGAACACCCAGGCATTGCCTGGTTGCGGGCGAATGCCATGGCCTTCGCTGAACAACTGGGCCAAGGCATAGTCGGCGCTGATCTGCCCACCGCGGGCGGCGGCCAGCAGGTTGTCGACAGCCTTTTGCGGCTCGACGTTGCCCAGGTAACCACGGCGGTACAGCTGGCCCAGGTAGTAATGGGCGCTGGTTTCGCCAGCGTCGGCGGCCGCCTGCAGGTGGCGTTCGGCTTTCTTGGCGTCGGCCGGTACGGTCTTGCCTTCGTAGTACAGGCGGCCCAGCAGCAGTTCGGCACGTGGCTGCTCGGCTTCGCGACCCTTGTCGATGTAGGCCAGCAACTGGTCGGTGTCGCCCATTTCGGGGAACTCGTACAGCAATTGCGCCAGGCTGACCCACGACGCCGGGTTGGCCGGTGCCACCTGTTCGAGCAAGTCCTTGGCAGTTTTTTCATCGGTCTGGCCAAGGCTGCGATCGGCCAGCACCCGGGCCACGCTGTCGACCCGGCTGGCTGGCACGGCACCACGGGCGTAGGCCGCCTGCAGCTGGCCGAGCAGGGCGGCCTGCTGGTCGGTCTGGCCGCGCTTCTGGTACACGGTGGCCAGTTCGACGTAGCACATGTCGGTGGCGCTCAGGGCGGCCTTGCAGATTTTCTCCACGTCGTCCAGGTGCTGGTCGTAGCTGCCCTGGGTGCGATACAGCAGCACCTGGGCCAGGCCCGCTTCCGGGTTGCCGGTGGCGCGCCACTGGTCGATCTGCTGCTGCGCGTTGACCTTGGGGAAGCTTTGCGGGTAGCTCAGGTACAGCATCGCCAGCGGGATCAGGGTGTTGCCTTCACCCTGGCGGGCGGCGAGTTTCAGCAGCGTTTCGGCTTCTTCACGCTCGGCCTGGGTGCTGTCGGGCTTGGCCACCAGCAGGCGGCCAAGGCGGGCCTGGGCGCGCGACGAGGACGCAGCGGCAGCGCGGTAGGTGGCCTCGGCCTCCTTGATTTGCGCCGGGTCGCGGCTGGCCACCTTGATGTCGGCCAGGCCCACTTGCGCATCGCTGTAGCCCAGGTCGGCCAGGGCCTTGTAGTTGCGTTCGGCCAATGCCGTGTCACCGCGCTTCAGGGCTTCGTTGGCCAGGCGCTGGTCGGGCAGGCCGGCGCAGCCGGCCAAGGTGATGGCCATGGCCAGGCCACACAGACCCAGGTTCACACGGAACCTGTGGGGGCAGGTGTTGGTATCAGCGATCATCGTCCGATCCTCTTACAGCCCACGGGCCGCGGCTTTGTCGATCAGCCAGTTCAGCGACGGGCCACGGTCGCTGTTGACTGCCGCCGGGCGGCCGGCCAGCTCGGCAGGCAGGCCGCTATCGGGCTTGATCTGCACACGGATGTCGGAGGCCAGGTCTTCGCTGTTGAGGCTGGCGCTACTGACGATCTGGCCGGTACGCACTTCGTCTTCGCCGGCGACCTGGAAATTGACCCGGGTGCCTGGCTTGACCTCATCGAACTGGCGGTAGCTGAAACGCGCCTCGACCATCGGGTTGGTGGTACGCGGAATCAGCTGGAAGATCGGTTGGCCCTTGGCCGCGTACTGGCCGTCGTCCACCAACTGGCGGGCGACCACGCAATCGCAGGGGCTGGTGAGGGTGCCGGAGAGTTGCTTGCCGAACAGTTCCTCGATCTTCGCCGGTTCCAGTTGCGTGTCGTCGAGGTTGCCCTTGAGCATGTCCAGCATGCTGGTGGTGAAGCTGGCCAGTGGCGCGCCCTTGGCCACCTGCCCACCGCTCTCCACCAGGCTGTTCACGGTGCCGTCGCGCGGCATGGTGACATTGGTGGTGGGTACTGCGACCACACCGGCTTCGGCATGGCTGATGAAGTACATGCCGTACAACGACTTGGCGACGAAACCGAAGGCGGCGATGCCGACCACGAACACACCGAGGGTGACGGTAACGGCCTTGAGCCGGCCGAAGGGGCTCAGGCCACTGCCGCCGTCCTTCTGCTTGCGCGCCTTGGTGAAGTTGTCGCGCTGCAGGGTGCTGAGCACGTCGCCGGCAGTGATCAGTTCACCCGACAGGTGCGAGGTGATGATATGGCGCAGGGTGGCGATGTCGCGGGGCTCCAGGTTCTGGAATTGCGCACCGGTACGCCCGCTGTCGGGGTGGTAGGAGCGCACCTGGAATTCGATGTCCATCGACAGGCCGAGGTTGTCGACCGTGAACATCAACCGCCCACGCAACGCATCGCCCACCGCCAGTTGCTGCTTGGTGTGGAAGCTCAAGCCTCCGGCGGAAAGGTCGTCGACTTTCACATCGTGGGCCTGGCGCTGGGCGTCGATGAAGCGCAGCTTGGCGGGGATGCGTACCCGGGCGTGCTGGCGCTGGGCTTCGGACTCATGCACGACGTTGACATTCACGGCGGTATTCATGGGGTTTGTTCCTGTTAGATCCGATCCGGGTTGGGCTCACACGACCATGAACAGCACAGCAACGAAGATGCTGGCCGCCGAGAAGGTCATGGTCCGCGAGGACCAGGTGTTGAACCATTGTTGAAAGCTGGCGAGGTCACGCTTGAGGGCAGTGGGCTGACGCGTCCACGACTGTTTGTCGAGGCGGAAGAACACGTAGATCTTCATCAGCGCGCCGATGATCTGGTTGTAATAGAGGATCAGCGGGTAGGCCGGGCCGACGTTGTGGCCAGAGCACAGCAGCATCACGGTGAGGATCAGGCGGGTAATGCCGATCCACAGCAGGTACACCAGCAGGTATGCCAGGCCGAACTTGAGGCTGGCGATCACCGCCACGGTCAGGCCCAGCAGGCTGGTCCACATCGATACGCGCTGGTCGAACAGCACGATGCTGGTGAACAGCCCCAGGCGCCGCAGGCCCAGGCCCAGCGCACGGGAGTTCTGCCGCAGGTTGTTGCCGTACCAGCGGTACATCAGCTTGCGGCTGGCCTTGAAGAAGCTTTTCTCCGGCGGGTGCTCGACCGTGTTGATGGCAGCGTCCGGCACGTAGAAGGTGTCGTAGCCCAGGCGCATCAGGCTGAACCAGCTGGACTTGTCGTCACCGGTCAGGAACTTGAAGCGGCCCAGGCGCCAGTGCATCAGCGAGTCGCTTTCGACGTCGGCAATGAACTCGGGGTTGGTGACCACGCTGGCGCGGAACATCGACATGCGCCCGGTCATGGTCAGTACGCGCTTGGACAGGGCCATCGAGCACATGTTGATGTGGCGCTGGGCGAAGCGCAGCTTGTGCCATTCGCTCATGATGTAGCCGCCACGTACTTCGCAGAACTCGTTGGTGGTCAGGCCGCCGACATTGGGGTACAGCTTGAACCACGGTACGGTCTTGCGCACCACGCCATCGGCCAGCACGGTGTCACCGTCGATCACCGCCACCACGGCGTTTTCGTCCGGCAGCATGCGGGAGATGGCACGGAAGCCGTAGGCCAGGCCATCGCGCTTGCCAGTACCGGCGATACGGACGATGTCCAGCTTCACGTGGGCCGGCGGGTTGTACTTGGCCCACAGGCTCTTCACCAGCAATTCATCGGACATTTCCACCAGCGAGCAGACCACGGTGGTGGGGAAACCGCAGTTGATCGCCTCGCGGATCACCGAGCTGTACACCTGAGCGGTGGTCAATGCTTCGATGCGGAAGCTGGTGACCATCAGGTACACGTGCGACGGGTCGGCGGCGCTGCCCATTTTCTGCACCTTGCGGCGCAGGTAGGGGTACACACCGTAGAGGAAGATCATGCCGCGGATGAAATGGGTGGCGCCCATCGAGTAGCGCCAGATGCCGACGGCGCCGACCAGGAAGATGAAGTGCTTCGATTGCGAGTCGAAGATATCGGCTGGCAGGGCCAGGGCGATCAGCATGAGCAGGCTCATGTAGAGCAGCCAACCGGCGCACTGCAACAGCACTGTCTGGAGCCTTTGCATGTTCAGCATCCGTGGAAAATTCGGGAAAGGGCGGCAGCGCAAGTGGGGAACCTTGCGCCGCCTGGCCCAGGGCTTACCAGCAGATGCCTTCGGTGCGGCTGGCTGCGCTGGTCGGTTCACTCATGAAGCCGACCAGGTCGATTACTTGTTTGCCGGCCGGTACTTGCTGGGCAAGGGCACGGAACTGCTCGTCACGGTTGCCCAGAACGATGATGTCGGCGTTGTCGATGACCTTGTGGAAGTCACCGTTGAGCAGCGACGATACGTGCGGGATCTTCGATTCGATGTAGTCTTTGTTGGCTCCATGAACGCGGGCGTATTCGACGTTCTCGTCGTAGATATCCAGTTGGTAGCCCTTGCCGATCAGGCGTTCGGCCAGCTCCACCAGTGGGCTTTCGCGCAGGTCGTCGGTGCCGGCTTTGAAGCTCAGGCCAAGCAGGGCGACCTTGCGTTTGTCGTGGGCTTCGATCAGTTCGAAGGCGTTTTGCACCTGCGACTCGTTACTGCGCATCAGCGAGTCGAGCAGCGGGGCACGCACGTCCAGGCTGGCGGCACGGTAGGTCAGGGCGCGCACGTCCTTCGGCAGGCACGAGCCGCCGAAGGCAAAGCCGGGGCGCATGTAGTACTGCGACAGGTTGAGCACCTTGTCCTGGCAGACCACGTCCATCACTTCACGGCCATCCACACCGACAGCCTTGGCGATGTTGCCGATCTCGTTCGCGAAGGTGACCTTGGTGGCATGCCACACGTTGCAGGTGTATTTGATCATCTCGGCCACTTCGATCGGCTTGCGGATGACCGGGGCGTCAAGTTCTTCGTACAGCGCCTGGAGGATGTCGCCGCTGGCGCTGTCCAGTTCGCCGATGACGGTCATCGGTGGCTGGTCGTAGTCCTTGATTGCAGTGCTTTCACGCAGGAATTCCGGGTTCACCGCGACGCCGAAGTCAACGCCGGCCTTTTTGCCCGAGCAATCTTCGAGGATCGGGATCACCACGTTCTTGACGGTGCCTGGCAACACGGTACTGCGCACCACGATGGTATGGCGGCGCGTGGTGTCGCGCAGCACATAGCCGATTTCCCGGCACACCGACTCGATGTATTCCAGGCCCAGGTCACCGTTTTTCTTGCTGGGGGTGCCCACACAGATCATCGATACATCGCTGGCGCGAATGGCCTCGGCGAAGTCGGTGGTGCCGCGCAGGCGACCATTGGCGATGCCTTGTTGCAACAGTGCTTCCAGGCCAGGTTCGACGATCGGCGACTTGCCCTGGTTGATCAGGTCGATCTTGGTGCTGGACACGTCCACACCGATTACTTCATGGCCACGCGCCGTCAGGCAGCCTGCACAGACTGCACCCACATAACCCAAACCAAAGATGCTAATACGCATCGCTATCACCTCATGTGTTTATCACGCCGACGCCTCCGTGGAGTGCCGGGCTGGGTTGATTAACAGCAGTTTTCAGGCGCACGGGTTCATGGCGAATGCACACTTCACCGAGCGCAGGCAACATAAGTCCGGAGTGCACGAAAAGTTATGCACTCAAATTAGGCATTTAAAAGCCAAGTAGTAAAAACGTGCCCTGTCATGCAGCCGTCGTTATTGCAAGGCGCTACTCGGCGCTTTGCTGTGCTTGTTTTTCAAGTGGGATAAATCCTTTGAAATCAACCACTAGGACGAGTTGTACGGGACGCTTGTCTCCTGTAAGGGCAGGCACTTGGGCGTTAGCCGGGCGGCCTGTCTGTATGTTGTGGCAGGTAGTGGATACCTTGCCATTGTCATCTGTAAGTCATCTCTCACAACCCGTGGGCAGGAAATTCGTTACGGCTCTATGAGCGGTAGTTGATATGAGAAGTTCCTGAACGGGTTTTGTCTTGATGAAAGATTTCTAAATATTTATTAAGCTGCTGACAATTTCAATTTGATAGCACGCGCCGGTTTGCCCCCGATGTATCAAGGGCGAAACTGTTGCGAGATGTTTTAATGCCAGCATCGGAAAATTTTTTCAGATTTCGTCAGAAAAGGTACGAACGGTCGCACCGGCGCCGGTGTTTACACGTTGATGTAAGGTTTTTTTGGCGTCATAAAAATGACGATAACGAAGTCTCACCTTGCTGAACCTGCTCGGCCTGCTTGACCGCCGGTGCAGCGGCCGAGCCGTGATAAATGACACACGTGACAGCAACCAGTGCTGATCACCGTGCGGTCATGCGCAATCAGCTGATCGGTTTATCTTTCAGCGTTTCAACTTGCTGCCGCGGGTGGATCATGCGAGTGCACATTACGCCGTATGGCGCGGCGAAGACGGCCAGCCGGCGAGGCGGGTTTTGGTTAAGGCAGGGGTGGCTTTGCCCGAGGGGGTGGAAGCGATCGGTTTGGAAAGCGGCTATGTACAGCTGCCCTGAAGGCGGTGGAGACTGGCCCTGGCCTTGCCGGTGCTCGCGGCTGGAGCGGTCCTGCGGGTACCGCGTGGCGGTTGCAGGAACGGCTCAAGCCGCGAAGCGGTATCGGCGGGTCTACTCGCCCGGGTGATCGCGCAGAAACACCAGGTGATCTGGCTTGGACTGTTCGGCACTGTAGTAGTAACCCTGGACATCGAACTGCTTGAGCTGCTCTGGATCGTTGATGCGCTGCTCGATGACAAAGCGGCTCATCATGCCGCGGGCTTTCTTGGCGTAGAAGCTGATGATCTTGTACTGGCCGTTCTTCAAGTCCTTGAAGTCGACATTGATCACCCGCGCCTTGAGGGCGCTGCGTTTCACTGCGCTGAAGTA
The DNA here is from genome assembly GCF_002454615.1 of Pseudomonas sp. UBA6699. Lineage (NCBI taxonomy): Bacteria > Pseudomonadati > Pseudomonadota > Gammaproteobacteria > Pseudomonadales > Pseudomonadaceae > Pseudomonas > Pseudomonas sp. UBA6699. Next base: position 82,984 of record NZ_DKJF01000020.1, on the reverse strand, counting down.
TTCATTGCTGGCCAGGTTCAACAGCACGTCATCGCCCTGAGCGGCCAGGGCCTGGTTCAACCATTCACTGATGCGTGTACCCCAGAAGGCGTACAGGTCCTTGCCGCGGGCATTGGCCAGCTTGGTGCCCATTTCCAGCCGGTAGGGCTGCATCAGGTCGAGGGGGCGCAGCAGGCCGTACAGGCCGGAGAGCATGCGCAGGTGGTCTTGCGCGTAGCTGAAGTCGTCCTCACCCAGGGTTTCGGCAGCCAGGCCTGTGTACACGTCACCTTTGAACGCCAGCAGCGCCTGCTTGGCATTGGCTGGGCTGAAGTCCGGAGACCAGCTGCCGAAGCGTGCGGCGTTCAGGCCGGCGAGCTTGTCGGACAGGTGCATCAGCTCGCTGATTTGCGCCGGCGACAGGGTTCGCAGTTGCTGGATCAACACCTGGGAATCATCCAGGTACTGGGGCAGGGTGAAGCGCTCGGTTACCGGCGGGGTATCGTAGTCGAGGGTCTTGGCGGGGGAAATCACCGTCAGCATCGGGTCGGCTCCTGGCATCGTTGGCCTGGGATTCTACGGGCTGGGCGGTGCAAGTCCAAACTATGGTGACAATAGTCACAGACCATGGCCGGTTCTAACGCTATAGTTCGCGTTTTGCCGTGACGGAGCCTTTTACCGTGCGCATCGCCTTTGCCGCGCTGGCCGCGCTATTGAGCCTGGCCGTGCAAGCCGCCCCCACAGCCGCGGTCAGTTTCGATCGCAGCCTGTGGCCCGAGCAACTGAACAGCCCGGCGTTGTTCGATGTGGCTTCGCGGGCGGAGATTCTGTCGTTCGCCCGGGTACTGCATGAAAGCGAGTTGCTCGATGATGCGACGCTGGCGGCGCGGCTGGGCTTGCGGCAGATCAACCTGCAGAAGGTTCGCCAACTGCGGGCGCGCATGTGGCAGCGGTTATGGGCAGGCTACCAACAGGCGCAACGCAGCTGCGAGCAGGATGCGTCGTTCTGCTATGCCGTTGAGTCCATGGCGGATCTACGTACCCAGGCGGCGACGTTCGCCACCGATGTCGGCGCGTTCTATGCCGGGTGGGTAGAGCCCAGCCACCAGTTCCACAGCCGCTACCTGGACGAACAGCTGCGCAAAGCTGCGCTGCTGCCCCAGACCAGCAGCGAGGTGGAGCGGCTATCTGCACGGGAGCTCGATGGTGAACGCCTGAACGATCGTATGTTCCTGCTGACCTTCGTCGGTGGCCCGGGGCCTGACGGCGGCAGTACCGACCTGCTGGCCGATTACCTGCGCCGGCAAAAGCTGGCGGGTACCTTCTTCGTGCTTGGCAACCGCCTGCAGCAGCGCCGGGATGCCGGCATGCCGAACACCGTGGCCAGGCTTTATCGCGGCCAGTGCGTGGGTATTCAGGGCTGGGAGTACCGCTCGCATGCACAGTGGGTCGATTGGCAGGACTCGCTGCGGCGCAGCCAGGCCCGCGTGCAGGCCGACCTGCCGGAGCAGTACGTGCCGCTGTTCCGCCCCCCTTACGGGCAACGCCGGGCCGATGGCGAGGCGTTCATGGCCAGCCAGCAGTTGCGGGTGTCGTTGTGGGATATCGACGCGCAGGATGACACTGCACTGACTGCCGAAGCCTCGGCGCAACGCGTGCTGACCCTGATGCTGTTGTGGCGCAAGGGGGTTATCCAGCTGCATGACAGCCTGGCCAAGGCGCAACCGGCGGTGGAGTGGTTGCTGCGCAGTACCGCCCAGAGCGGTATCGGCTGGGAAGATTGCCGGGCCTATGGGTACAGCGAATAGAGGTACCACTTCTGAGCGTAGTCGTGTCTGGGCCTGCCGCCAAGGCCTTATCGTCAATCGGAAAAATAAACTTCAAAAACACGTAAAAATGCTTTTTCCGGTCATGGCTTTTGCGGTATGAAGAAACCAGACAGCCGATCCCTGCAGCACAGGTGGCGTCATCCAGACCCTCCTGGCCAGGTTGCTCCCCGCCCGTAACAACGCGGATACGGGGACACGGCAGTCACTCTGCGGCGTAACAGACCACGCCGTGCGGCTTCGACATAAGGTGACCGAGTATGGATGACCAAGGACGCACCCCTTCCTCCAGCAAGCCAATCCTCTATGTGCTCGATACCAACGTCCTGATTCACGACCCCAACGCATTACTGAACTTCGAGGAGCACCACGTCGCTATCCCCATGACGGTGCTGGAGGAACTCGACAAGCTCAAGACCGGTAAACAGACCATCGCCGCAGAGTGCCGGCAGGCCATCCGCCTGATCGACCAGACCCTCGGGGACGCTTCGCCCAGTGATGTCGAGCAGGGCGTGCCGATCCAGCGCAACAAGAGTGGGGCCAAAGGCTTTCTTTCGATCCTGATGAGCCCACGCAACGAGCCTGGCAAGTTGTTGCCGGAGCACCTCAACGACAACATCATCATCAACACCCTGCTGGACGTTCGCAGCCGGCGCCCCGACCTGGACGTGGTGCTGGTCACCAAAGACATCAACATGCGCTTGAAGGCGCGCGCTTGCGGCATCGCATCCGAGGACTACAGCACCGACCAACTGGTCGATGACGTGTCCTTGCTGTCCAAGGGTTACCACTCGGTCAGCGGTTCGTTCTGGGACCGGGTCAGCAAGGTCGATACCCGCCAGGAGCGCGGCCGGACCTGGCATCGCGTGCACATGATCGACACCCTGCCGGCCGTTCACGTCAACGAGTTCATCATTGACGACCAGGGCTTCGTCGGCTGGGTGAAGGGTATCCGCGACGACGAGTTGCTGCTGCTCGACCTGCACCAGGAGCCACTGCTGCACCAGGAGGCCTGGGGCCTGAAGCCGCGGGACATCCATCAGAGCCTGGCGCTGTTCGCCTTGCTCGACCCGGACATTCACCTGGTCAACCTGACCGGTGCTGCCGGTTCCGGCAAGACCATCCTGGCCCTGGCAGCTGCTATCGAGCAGACCATGGTCAGCAAACGCTACCGGCGCATCATCGCCACCCGCAGCGTGCAGGGGCTGGACCAGGAGATCGGCTTCCTGCCGGGTACCGAAGCAGAGAAGATGGAGCCGTGGCTGGGCGCCATTACCGACAACCTCGAAGCCTTGCACATGGATGATGAAAGCACCCATGGCAGCGTCGAATACATCCTCGAGCGCGTGCCGCTGCAGTTCAAGTCGTTGAACTACATTCGCGGCCGCAGCTTCCAGCAGAGCCTGATCCTGATCGACGAGTGCCAGAACCTGACGCCGCACCAGATGAAAACCATCATCACCCGTGCCGGTTCTGGGTCCAAGGTGGTCTGCCTGGGCAACCTGGCGCAGATCGATACCCCCTACCTGTCCGCGACCAGCTCGGGCCTGACCTACCTGACCGAGCGCTTCAAGGACTTCCCCCATGGCGTGCACATCACCCTGCAGGGTGTGCCACGCTCGGTACTGGCCGAGTACGCCGAGTCGCATCTGTAAAACCCTGTCGCCGGGCAGCCCGCTGCCCGGCATCTCCACGAGCGTGTTCATACAGCGGCCAGACCTGCCGACACATACCTCTGCTCAAACCTGACCCACAGGTTTACACTGCAGGCTCCCTTCACAGGAGCAGAGCAGTGCTGACACATCTTGATTCCCAGGGGCGGGCCAACATGGTCGACGTCACTGAAAAGGCCGTGACCGAGCGCGAGGCCACCGCCGAGGCGCGGGTACGCATGTTGCCGCAGACCCTGCAGATGATCGTCGACGGCGAACACCCCAAGGGCGATGTGTTCGCCGTGGCGCGCATTGCCGGCATCCAGGCGGCGAAGAAGACCAGCGACCTGATACCGCTGTGCCACCCGCTGATGCTGACCAGCGTCAAGGTGGAACTCAGCGCGCAGGGCGAGGACGCGGTGCGGATCCTCGCCCGCTGCAAGCTGGCCGGGCAAACCGGTGTGGAAATGGAGGCACTGACCGCCGCTAGCGTCGCTGCGCTGACGATCTATGACATGTGCAAGGCTGTGGATAAAGGCATGGTCATCGAACAGGTCCGCCTGCTGGAAAAGCTGGGCGGCAAGAGCGGCCACTACAAGGTGCAGGCGTGATGAAAGTCAAAGTGATGTACTTCGCGCGTTACCGTGAGTTGCTGGGCGTGGATGCCGAGCGGATGGAGGGTGAGTTCAAGGTTGTCGACGATGTGCGCCGGGCATTGCTGGTCAAGGGTGGGGCCTATGAACTGCTGGGCGAGCAGAACCTGATGTGCGCCCGCAACGAAGAACTGTGCAAGCTGGATGAGCCGTTGGAAGAGGGCGATGAAGTGGCGTTCTTCCCGCCGGTGACGGGGGGCTGAGCATGGCAGTGCGAGTGCAGGAACACGTGTTCGACCCGGGCGTCGAGACCAATGCCATGCATGCGGCCAACGTGGGGGTAGGCGCTGTGGTCGGCTTTGTCGGCTATGTGCGGGACTTCAATGATGGCCGCGAAGTGGCAGGCATGTTCCTTGAACACTATCCGGGCATGACCGAAAAGGCCCTGGCCAAGATCGTGGCCGAGGCCGAGCAGCGCTGGCCGTTGTTGAAAGTGCAGGTGCTGCACCGCATCGGTGCGCTGGAGCCAGGTGAGCCAATCGTGTTCGTCGGCGTGGCCAGTGCCCATCGGCAGGCAGCGTTCGATGCCTGCAACTTCATCATGGACTACCTGAAGACCCGGGCACCGTTCTGGAAGAAGGAAAATACCCAGGAAGGGCCGAGGTGGGTGGAAGGCAGGCAGAGTGACCTGGATGCCGCAGGGCGCTGGTAGTCAAGGCTGGGCCCGCCTTTTGTGGGAGCGGCCTTGTGTCGCGATGGGGTCGCAAAGCGGCCCCGGCAATTGATGCGTTGAAGCTGAAATCCTGGGGCCGCTGTGCGGCACTATCGCGACGCAAGGCCGCTCCTACAGGGGGATATGTTCCCAACCACGGGTCAGTGATGCTTGCGCGGCACCGGCTTCAGCAGCTCATCCGGCGGCATCTCGCATTTGATCTTGCGCCCCAGCAGCTCTTCGATCGCCGGCAGCTGATACGAGTCATCTTCCCCGGCAAAGCTGATCGATACGCCATTGGTGCCGGCACGGCCGGTACGGCCAATGCGGTGCACGTAATCGTCCGGGTCCTCTGGCAGGGTGAAGTTGATCACATGGCTGATGCCGTCGATGTGGATCCCGCGCCCGGCCACGTCGGTGGCGACCAGAACGGTGATGCGCCCTTCGCGGAAGTTCTCCAGGGTACGAATACGCTTGTGTTGCGGCACGTCGCCCGACAATTGGGCGGCGTTGATGCCGTCGCGCACCAGTTTTTCCTCGATGCGCCGCACTTCGTCCTTGCGGTTGGCGAACACCATCACCCGTTCCCAGCGGTTCTGGGTCACCAGGTTGTACAGCAGCTTGTACTTGTCGCTGCCGGCCACCGCATAGACATGCTGCTCGACCGTTTCGCTGGCCACATTCTCCGGTTCGATCTCGACGATGGCCGGGTTGGTGGTCCATTGCTTCGCCAGGTTCATCACGTCCTCGGTGAACGTGGCCGAGAACAGCAGGGTCTGGCGCTCGCTTTTGGGCGGCGTCTGGCGAATGATCTGGCGCACTTGCGGAATGAAGCCCATGTCGAGCATGCGGTCGGCTTCGTCCAGCACCATCACTTCGACCATGTCCAGGTGCACCTCGCCCCGCTGGTTGAAGTCCAGCAGGCGGCCCGGTGTAGCCACCAGGATGTCGCAGTGGCGCGCTTCCAGGGCCTTGAGCTGCTTGTCGAAGTCCATGCCGCCGACGAAGCTCATGACGTTCAGGCCGGTGTACTTGGTCAGCGCCGCAGCATCCTTGGCGATCTGTACCACCAGCTCGCGGGTTGGCGCGATGATCAGCGCCCGCGGCTCACCCATGTAGCGCTCTTTGGGTGCAGGGGTCTGCTGCAGCTGGGAAATGATCGAGATCAGAAACGCTGCGGTTTTGCCGGTGCCGGTCTGGGCACGGCCGATGGCATCCTGGCCACGCAGGGTGTAACCCAGCACCTGCGCCTGGATCGGCGTGCAGTAGGGGAAGCCCAGGTCGTGGATCGCGTGCATCACCTCGCTGGACAGCTTGAAGTCGTGGAAGCGGGTCTTGCCCTCCTGCGGCTCGACCACGAAGTCTTCCAGTTTCCACAGGCTGGCCTGGGGCTTGGGCTTGCGCTCGCGACGTGGTTTGTCCTTGGCCGGCTTGTCGGCCACTGGCGTTGCGGCAACAGGCGATTCTGCCTTGGGGGTAGGGTTGGCGCGTGGGGCCGCCGGTTGCGCCTCGCTGGCGGGTGCCGGCGCAGGCGGCGCCACACTGGCAGCAGGAGCGGCGGCCTGTGGTGCAGCCTCTCCCTTGCCGAATATTTTCTTGAGTGCCTTGAGCACGATCGTCTCATCAACTGATTAAGGAATGTACGCCGGGCAGTGTAATGCAAGAATCGGGCGTGGCGTAGTGGAATAGCCTTACAACTACAGGCGGCCTTGGCTCATTGCAGTTGCTTTGCCAGCCAGTCGTGGATGTCGCTCAACTCTTCGACCACTACCTCGTGTTCCATTGGATATTCGTGCCAGCGGGCAGCTACGCCCCAGGTGTTCAGGTACTCGAAGGCGGTGCGGCCCATGGCCGGGATCACCACCGGGTCGTGCACGCCATGCAGGCACAGGGCCGGGGTGCGTTGCTGGCAGGCACTGAGCTGGTGTTGGTCATTGAAGGTGGGGGCGTAGGTGGACAGGGCGATGACCCCACCCAGCGCCTCTTGCCACTTTATATAGGCAGTGTGCAACACCACCGCGCCGCCCTGGGAGAAACCGGCGAGGAAGATGCGCGACAAGCTGACGCCTTTGGCCTGCTCCGCCTTGATCAGCGCCACCACTTGCTCGGCCGACTCCTCCAACTGAGCCTCGTCTATGGCGCGGGCCGGGGTCATGGCCTTGATGTCGTACCAGCTGGGCATGGCATAGCCGCCATTGATGGTCACCGGGCGGGTGGGTGCCTGGGGCATCACGAAGCGAGTGCTGGTCAAACGCTCCTGCATGAATTCGGCTACGGGTAGGAAGTCGTAACGGTCGGCTCCCAAGCCGTGCAACCAGATCACACAGGCATCAGCGGTTTTCTGTGGTTCGAGAATCAGCGGGTTGGTCATGACTGCTCCGAAAGAGTGCGGGTGATCGTGTTGTGTGCGTTAAAAAAAAGCGCTGCACAGGATTGCCTGAAAAAGAATGTCGCAACGATACAACTTTCCCTACTTGACGAACGCTTAAACGCTCCAGCCAAAACATTTGGTACGCGCTTTGCAGTTCAAGGTGCGATGCAAAGGGCGGGCCGTGACGGTAACACCCTTTGTACGCGAAGGCTGTCATAGAACAGCCCATTGCGCCAATTGACCCAATAACTAGCCAATACGGGTCGGACATGCCTCAAAAGGGTGCGGTGCAATTCCGGCTCGATACAACAAGAGCGATTTGGAGGTTGTGAATGAAAGTGTTGAAAACCACCCTGGCAGTCCTGACCGCTGCCGCCGCGCTGGGCGCCGTGAGCAATGCCCAGGCCGGCGCCACCCTTGATGCGGTAAAGAAGAAGGGCTTCGTCCAGTGTGGCGTGAGCGACGGTCTTCCAGGCTTCTCGGTACCTGATGCACAAGGCAAGATCATCGGTATCGACGCCGATGTCTGCCGCGCCGTGGCCGCTGCCGTGTTCGGCGACGCCAACAAGGTCAAGTTCAGCCAGCTCAACGCCAAGGAACGCTTCACGGCCCTGCAATCGGGCGAAGTTGACGTGCTGTCGCGCAACACCACCTGGACCAGCTCGCGCGATGCCGGCATGGGCCTGGTGTTCACCGGTGTCACCTACTATGACGGCGTCGGTTTCCTGGTCAACAAGAAGCTCGGTGTTTCCAGTGCCAAGGAGCTCGATGGCGCGACCATCTGCATCCAGGCAGGGACTACCACCGAACTGAACGTGTCGGACTTCTTCCGGGCCAATGGCCTGAAGTACACCCCGATCACCTTCGATACCTCTGACGAAAGCGCCAAGTCGCTGGAGTCCGGTCGTTGCGATGTGTTGACGTCCGACAAGTCGCAGCTGTTTGCCCAGCGCTCCAAGCTGGCCGCACCGACCGAATATGTGGTGCTGCCGGAAACCATCTCCAAGGAGCCACTCGGCCCGGTGGTGCGCAAAGGCGACGAAGACTGGTTCAGCATCGTCAAGTGGACCCTGTTCGCCATGCTCAACGCCGAAGAGGCGGGCATCACCTCGAAGAACGTCGAGGCTGAAGCCAAAGCTACCAAGAACCCTGACGTGGCCCGCTTGCTGGGTGCGGACGGCGAGTACGGCAAGGACCTCAAGCTGCCCAAAGACTGGGTAGTGCAGATCGTCAAGCAAGTCGGCAACTACGGCGAAGTGTTCGAGAAGAACCTGGGCCAAGGTACCGACCTGAAGATCGACCGTGGCATGAACGCCCTGTGGAACAACGGCGGCATCCAGTACGCGCCACCTGTGCGCTGATGGCTGCACCCTGCGGCGGCATCCGGCCGCCGCAGGTTGTTCGAATCCCTATTTTCCGGGGCACTTCATGCAAAATCATATTGGCGCACAAAAGGGTTTATCCCTGAGCGATCCACGTGTGCGCGCGTGGCTGTTCCAGATTCTCACCATCGTTTTCGTGGTCGGTCTGGGCTGGTACCTGTTTCACAATACGCAAACCAACCTGCAACACCGGGGTATCACCTCGGGCTTCGACTTCCTCGATCGCAGTGCCGGCTTCGGCATCGCCCAGCACCTGATCCCCTATGTGGAATCGGACAGCTATGCACGGGTGTTCGTCATCGGCCTGCTCAACACCCTGCTGGTCACCTTCATTGGCGTCATCCTGGCGACCATCCTGGGTTTCATCATCGGTGTGGCACGCTTGTCGCCGAACTGGATGATCAACAAGCTGGCGACGGTGTACGTGGAGACCTTCCGCAACATTCCGCCGCTGCTGCAGATCCTGTTCTGGTACTTCGCCGTATTCCTGACCCTGCCGGGACCGCGGGGCAGTATCAACCTCAACGACCTGTTCTTCATCAGCAACCGTGGCCTGAACATGCCTGGTGCCTCCATGGCGGACGGCTTCTGGCCATTTGTCGCGGCGTTGGCGGTGGCGGTGGGGGCGGTCTGGCTGATGGTGCGCCTGGCCAACAAACGCTTCGACGAGACCGGTGTACCGTTCCACAAGTTCTGGGCCGCGCTGGCGCTGTTGCTGGTCATTCCAGGCCTGAGCGTGCTGCTGTTCGGCAGCCCGGTCACGTGGGAGGCACCGCAGCTCAAGGGCTTCAACTTCGTCGGTGGCTGGGTGCTGATCCCCGAACTGCTGGCGCTGACCCTGGCGCTGACGATCTATACCGCCGCCTTCATCGCCGAGATCGTGCGCTCGGGCATCCGTTCGGTCAGCCACGGCCAGACCGAGGCGGCGCGCTCGCTGGGGCTGCGCGAAGGGCCAACCTTGCGCAAGGTGATCATCCCCCAGGCCTTGCGGGTGATCATTCCGCCACTGACCAGCCAGTACCTGAACCTGGCGAAGAACTCGTCGCTGGCGGCCGGCATCGGCTACCCGGAGATGGTCTCGCTGTTCGCCGGTACCGTGCTCAACCAGACCGGCCAGGCCATCGAGGTGATCGCCATCACCATGAGTGTCTATCTCGCCATCAGCATCAGCATTTCGCTGCTGATGAACTGGTACAACAAGCGCATTGCGCTGATCGAGCGGTGAGGATACGCCTGTGAATGCCCATGTTTTCAAACCCGATATGCCGCCACCGGTGAAAACCGTCGGCGTACTCGCATGGATGCGTACCAACCTGTTCTCCAGCTGGCTGAACACCCTGTTGACCCTGTTTGCCCTCTACCTGATCTGGCTGATCGTGCCACCGCTGTTGCAGTGGGCACTGATCGACGCCAACTGGGTTGGCACCACCCGCGCCGACTGCACCAAGGACGGCGCCTGCTGGGTGTTCGTGCAGCAGCGCTTCGGCCAGTTCATGTACGGCTACTACCCCGTCGAGCTGCGCTGGCGGGTCGACCTGACGGTATGGCTGGCGGTGCTGGGCGCAGCGCCGTTGTTCATCAAGCGCTTCCCGCGCAAGGCCCTCTATGGCCTGGGCTTCCTGGTGCTTTACCCGCTGCTGGCCTACACCTTGTTGCACGGTGGCCTGCTGGGCCTGAGCAACGTGTCCACCAGCCAGTGGGGCGGGCTGATGCTGACCTTGGTGATCGCCACCGTGGGCATCGTCGGCGCTTTGCCCCTGGGCATTCTGCTGGCCTTGGGGCGGCGTTCGAGGATGCCGGCGGTGAAGGTGGTGTGCGTGACCTTCATCGAGTTCTGGCGCGGCGTGCCGCTGATCACTGTGCTGTTCATGTCTTCGGTGATGCTGCCGTTGTTCCTGCCTGAGGGCATGAGCTTCGACAAGCTGCTGCGGGCGATGATCGGCGTGATCCTGTTCCAGTCGGCCTATGTCGCCGAAGTGGTACGCGGTGGTCTGCAAGCCATCCCCAAGGGCCAGTACGAAGCGGCCGCAGCCATGGGCCTGGGGTACTGGCGGGCGATGGGCCTGGTGATCCTGCCGCAGGCGCTCAAGCTGGTGATCCCTGGCATCGTCAACACCTTCATTGCCCTGTTCAAGGACACCAGCCTGGTGATCATCATCGGCCTGTTCGACCTGCTGAACAGTGTCAAGCAAGCCGCCGCCGATCCGGCCTGGCTGGGTATGGCTACCGAGGGCTACGTTTTCGCCGCCCTGGTGTTCTGGATTTTCTGTTTCGGTATGTCCCGCTACTCCATGCACCTGGAGCGCAAGCTGGACACTGGCCACAAGCGTTAGGAGTTTCGAAATGAGTGAAGCGATCAAGCAGCCTGCCGGCCCCGAAGGGATCATCCAGATGCAGGGTGTGAACAAGTGGTACGGTCAGTTCCATGTGCTCAAGGACATCAACCTCAATGTTCGCCAGGGCGAGCGTATCGTGCTGTGCGGGCCGTCCGGCTCGGGCAAGTCCACCACCATCCGTTGCCTCAACCGCCTGGAAGAACACCAGCAGGGGCGCATCGTGGTCGATGGCGTGGAGCTGACCAACGACCTCAAGCAGATCGAGGCGATCCGCCGTGAAGTGGGCATGGTGTTCCAGCACTTCAACCTGTTCCCGCACCTGAGCATTCTGGAGAACTGCACCTTGGCGCCGATGTGGGTGCGCAAGATGCCGCGCCGCAAGGCCGAAGAGATTGCCATGCATTACCTGGAGCGGGTACGTATCCCGGAACAGGCGCACAAGTACCCGGGGCAGTTGTCTGGTGGCCAGCAGCAGCGCGTGGCGATTGCCCGGGCGTTGTGCATGAAGCCGAAAATCATGCTGTTCGACGAACCTACTTCGGCCCTGGACCCGGAGATGGTCAAGGAAGTGCTCGATACCATGGTGGGTCTGGCCGAAGATGGCATGACCATGCTCTGCGTGACCCACGAGATGGGCTTTGCCCGCACCGTGGCCAACCGGGTGATCTTCATGGATAAAGGTGAAATCGTCGAGCAGGCGGCACCGGATGATTTCTTCGACCGGCCACGCAGCGACCGGACCAAGTTGTTCCTCAGTCAGATCCTGCATTGATACAGCCGGGGCCGCAAAGCGGCCCCGATGTTTACTTCTCTTCTTGTGGGGCAGCGGGTGCCGGTGGCGGCCGCAGCCCCACCTCGGCCACCAGTTTGAGCTGCTGCCCGTTACGCATCACCTCGATGGTGATCTTTTCGTTCGGTTTGATCCGCGCCACCTGGTTCATCGACTTGCGCCCGTCACCTGCCGGTTCGCCGTTGATGCTCAAGATCACGTCACCCAGCTGCAGCCCGGCCTTGGCCGCCGGCCCTTCGCGGAAGATGCCTGCAACCACGATGCCTGGGCGGTCCTTCATGCCGAACGACTCGGCCAGTTCCTGGCTCAGTGGCTGCACTTCGATACCCAGCCAGCCGCGGATCACCTGGCCATGCTCGACAATCGACTTCATCACCTCCAGTGCCAGCTTGACCGGGATGGCGAAGCCAATGCCCTGCGAGCCACCAGACTTGGAGAAAATGGCCGTGTTGATGCCGACCAGGTTGCCGTTGGCATCGACCAGCGCACCACCGGAGTTGCCCGGGTTGATCGCGGCGTCGGTCTGGATGAAGTCTTCGTAGTTGTTCAGGCCCAACTGGTTGCGGCCAGTGGCGCTGATGATGCCCATGGTCACGGTCTGGCCAACGCCGAACGGGTTGCCGATGGCCAGCGTCACGTCACCGATATGGATGGTGTCGGAGCGGCCGATGGTGATGGCGGGCAGGTTCTTCAGGTCGATCTTCAATACCGCCAGGTCGGTCTCCGGGTCGCTGCCAATGACCCGGGCCAGGGTCTCGCGGCCATCCTTCAAGGCCACCACGATCTGGTCGGCGCCACTGGTGACGTGGTTGTTGGTCAGCAGATAGCCCTCGGGGCTCATGATCACTGCCGAGCCCAGGCTCGATTCCCAGCGGCGCTGCTTGGGCAGGTTGTCGCCGAAGAAGCGGCGGAACTGCGGGTCTTCGAACAGCGGGTGGGCGCTCTTGTTGACCACCTTGGTGGTGTACAGGTTGACCACCGCCGGGGCCGCGAGGGTCACGGCGTCGGCGTAGGATACCGGGCCCTGCATGATCTTCGTGGTCTGCGGTGCCTGCTGCAGGTTGACGTCCTGGCTGGGCAGGCCGACCCATTCCGGAAACCGCTGGATGATCAGCACGGCGATCAATACGCCGGTAAGCAGGGGCCAGCCAAAGTAACGCAAAGCCTTGAACATGAACGAGTCCTGAAAAGGGCGGGGGCCAGTGGCCGCGCGGTGGGGCATGAGCGCGCGCGATCATACACCGGTTCCCCCAGTGCCGGCGACGGCCCATAATGGCCGGCATTATACGGGCGTTCCCTGTGCGTTGTGCCTGGGGAGTGTGCAGTTTTCGAGGAGATTTTCATGGCCGTCGCGCTAAACACCCTGGTTGAAGAAGCCGAGCGTTACCTGGGCAGCGCCAGGATCCAGGACTACTGCCCCAATGGCCTGCAGGTCGAAGGCCGGCCGCAGGTCAGCCGTATCGTCAGCGGTGTCACCGCCAGCCAGGCGTTGCTGGATGCCGCGGTCGAGGCCGGAGCCGACCTGGTGCTGGTGCACCACGGCTATTTCTGGAAGGGCGAAAACCCCTGCATCACCGGCATCCGCCAGCGCCGCCTGAAAACCTTGCTGAACAACGACATCAGCCTGCTGGCATTCCACTTGCCGCTGGATGTACACCCTGAGGTGGGCAACAACGTGCAGCTGGCGCGGCAACTGGAGATTACCGTCGAAGGGCCGCTTGACCCGCAGAACCCCAAGGTGGTCGGGCTGGTCGGTTCGCTGGCCGAACCGGTGACCGCCCGCGATTTTGCCCGGCGCGTGCAGGAGGTGCTGGGGCGTGAGCCGCTGCTGGTCGAAGGCGACGAAATGATCCGCCGGGTCGGCTGGTGTACCGGGGGCGGGCAGGGCTATATCGACACGGCGATTGCCGCCGGGGTAGACCTGTACCTGACCGGTGAGGCATCGGAGCAGACCTACCACAGTGCGCGGGAGAATGGCGTCAGCTTCATCGCTGCCGGGCACCATGCCACCGAGCGGTATGGGGTGCAGGCGCTGGGTGATTACCTGGCGCGGCGGTTTGCCGTGGAACACCTGTTCATCGATTGCCCTAACCCGATCTGACCTCACTGGCCCCTTCGCGGGCACGCCCGCTCCCACAGGGGGTCGCGCATTTCTTGAGTTCAGCGCCAGACGTGTGGGAGCGGGCGTGCCCGCGAAGGGCTGCAAAGCAG
>NZ_DKJF01000020.1:0-68985 GCF_002454615.1 Pseudomonas sp. UBA6699 | reverse complement strand
CCCGCGAAGGGCTGCAAAGCAGCCCCAGTTAACGCTTGACTGACAGGCATTAGCCTAACCCCCAGTCATATCGTTAGACTTTTTCGATCTAGCTGGCCGCCTAAATAGAAGCAGCCCCTGTGATACAGTGATCCGCTCGAACACGGCCCGCAGGCCGTCCATAAGATCGTTTTTCGTGAGTAGCCATGGTCGACAAACTGACGCACTTGAAACAGCTGGAGGCGGAAAGCATCCACATCATCCGCGAGGTGGCCGCCGAGTTCGACAACCCGGTGATGCTGTACTCGATCGGCAAGGATTCCGCCGTGATGCTGCATCTGGCGCGCAAGGCCTTTTTCCCGGGCAAGCTGCCGTTCCCGGTCATGCACGTCGACACCCAGTGGAAATTCCAGGAGATGTACAGGTTCCGCGACAAGATGGTCGAGGAAATGGGCCTGGAGCTGATCACCCACGTCAACCCCGAGGGTGTGGCGCAGGGCATCAACCCGTTCACCCATGGCAGCTCCAAGCACACCGACATCATGAAGACCCAGGGCCTGAAACAGGCGCTGGACAAGCATGGTTTCGACGCCGCCTTCGGTGGTGCTCGCCGCGACGAAGAGAAGTCGCGGGCCAAGGAGCGTGTGTACTCGTTCCGTGACAGCAAGCACCGCTGGGACCCGAAGAACCAGCGCCCCGAGCTGTGGAACGTGTACAACGGCAAGGTCAACAAAGGTGAGTCGATCCGCGTCTTCCCGCTGTCGAACTGGACCGAACTGGACATCTGGCAGTACATCTACCTCGAAGGCATCCCGATCGTGCCGCTGTACTTCGCTGCCGAGCGTGAAGTCATCGAGAAGAACGGCACCCTGATCATGATCGACGACGAGCGCATCCTCGAACATCTCTCCGAGGAAGAAAAGGCCCGCATCGTCAAGAAGAAGGTGCGTTTCCGTACCCTCGGCTGCTACCCGCTCACGGGCGCTGTCGAGTCGGAGGCCGAAACGCTCACCGATATCATTCAGGAAATGCTCCTGACGCGCACTTCCGAGCGCCAGGGCCGGGTCATCGACCACGATGGCGCCGGTTCCATGGAAGACAAGAAACGTCAGGGTTATTTCTAAGCTTCAAGTTACAAGCGGCAAGCTGCAAGACAGAAGCGGAGCGAGTAGTTTCTGATTTTTGTGGACTGCCGCCTGCATTGCGGGCGCACAGGGAGTGCCTGCAGTGGGTTTTGAGAAGTTGCTGGTTTGGCAGAGAAGTAAAAATTTAGCCGTTGAGATATATCGGGCATTTGCTGGGTGTCGGGATTTTGGATTCAGGTCCCAAATCACTCGAGCAGCCGTTTCAATCCCCTCCAATATCGCTGAGGGAATGGAGCGCAGAGGAATGCGGGAGAAAGCATGGTTCCTGAGCGTGGCGAAGGCTTCCTGCGCAGAACTGCGGACCCAACTGATCATCGCCGGTGAAATTGGTTATTTGCCTGCCGAATTGGCCAACGACTGGATAACTGAAACCCGTGAGCTATCCAGAATGCTTGCTGGGTTGATCAACAAAATTTCTAACTAGCTGTACGCCGACAAGCTTGCTGCTTGAAGCTTACAGCTTGGAGCTTGAATGCAATGAGTCATCAATCCGATCTGATCAGCGAGGACATCCTCGCCTACCTGGCTCAGCACGAGCGTAAAGAACTGCTGCGTTTCCTCACCTGCGGCAACGTGGATGACGGCAAGAGCACCCTGATCGGGCGCCTGTTGCACGACTCCAAGATGATCTACGAGGACCACCTCGAGGCCATCACCCGCGATTCGAAAAAGTCTGGCACCACCGGCGAAGAGGTCGACCTGGCGCTGCTGGTAGACGGCCTGCAGGCCGAGCGTGAGCAGGGCATCACCATCGATGTCGCCTACCGCTATTTCTCCACCGCCAAGCGCAAGTTCATCATCGCCGACACCCCGGGCCACGAACAGTACACCCGCAACATGGCCACCGGTGCATCCACCTGTGACCTGGCGATCATCCTGGTCGATGCCCGCTATGGCGTGCAGACCCAGACCCGCCGCCACAGCTACATCGCGTCGCTGCTGGGCATCAAGCACATCGTGGTCGCGGTCAACAAGATGGACCTGAAGGGCTTCGATGAAGGCGTCTTCGAGGCCATCAAGGCGGACTACCTGAAGTTCGCCGAAGCCATCAACCTGACCCCGAGCAGCCTGCACTTCGTGCCGATGTCGGCGCTCAAGGGTGACAACGTGGTCAACCACAGCGAGCAATCGCCGTGGTACACCGGCCCGACCCTGATGGAAATCCTCGAAACCGTCGAAGTGTCGGCTGACCGCAACTTCACCGACCTGCGTTTCCCGGTGCAGTACGTCAACCGGCCGAACCTGAACTTCCGCGGTTTTGCCGGCACCCTCGCCAGCGGCGTGGTGCACAAGGGCGACGAAATTGTCGTGCTGCCGTCGGGCAAGAGCAGCCGGGTCAAGTCCATCGTCACCTATGAAGGTGAACTGGAAAGCGCCGGCCCAGGCCAGGCCGTGACCCTGACCATGGAAGATGAGATCGACATCTCCCGTGGCGACCTGCTGGTGCATGCCGACAACGTGCCGCCGGTCACTGACCAGTTCGACGCCATGCTGGTGTGGATGGCCGAAGAGCCGATGCTCCCGGGCAAAAAGTACGACATCAAGCGCGCCACCAGCTACGTGCCGGGCTCGATTGCCAGTATCACCCACAAGGTTGATGTGAACACCCTCGAGAAGGACGCCGCCAGCGCCCTGCAGCTGAACGAGATTGGCCGCGTCAAGGTATCCCTGGACAGCGCCATTGCCCTGGACGGTTACGACAGCAACCGCACAACCGGTGCGTTCATCGTCATCGACCGCCTCACCAACGGCACCGTCGGCGCCGGCATGATCATCGCCCAGCCAGTCTTGCCGCATGGCAGCACCGGCCAGCATGGCAAGCAGGCCCACGTGTCTACCGAGGAGCGCGCCCTGCGTTTCGGTCAGCAGCCAGCCACCGTGCTGTTCAGTGGCCTTTCTGGCGCCGGCAAGAGCACCCTGGCCTATGCCGTTGAGCGCAAGCTGTTCGACATGGGCCGTGCAGTGTACGTGCTCGACGGGCAGAACCTGCGCCATGACCTGAACAAGGGCCTGCCGCAGGACCGCGCTGGCCGCACCGAAAACTGGCGCCGTGCCGCCCATGTGGCGCGCCAGTTCAACGAAGCCGGCATGCTGACCCTGGCAGCGTTCGTGGCCCCGGATGCCGAAGGCCGCGAACAGGCCAAGGCGCTGATCGGCAAGGATCGCCTGGTAACGGTTTACGTGCAGGCGTCCCCACTCGTTTGCCGCGAGCGTGACCCACAGGGCCTGTACGCTGCCGGTGGCGACAACATCCCGGGCGAAAGCTTCCCGTTCGATGTGCCGCTGGATGCCGACCTGGTGATCGACACCCAGGCCACCAGCGTGGACGAAGGCGTTAAACAGGTGTTGGACGTACTGCGTCAGCGTGGTGCTATCTAAGCGCTGGCCTGCACTACCAAAAACCCCGCTTCGGCGGGGTTTTTTTGTGCAGGTTGTCTCACGCCTGGTGATGCGCCAGGGGGGCGTGCTTGCCGTTCAGATGTGGTGTTCCGATACAGGAATTACCCGGCGCTCCTTGACGGCCTTGTAGGAAAAACTCGAATAGATCTCCTTCACCCCCGGCAACCGCTGCAGCACCTCGCGGGTGAATTCGCCGAACGATTCCAGGTCCCTCGCCAGAATCTCCAGCAGAAAGTCGTAGCGCCCAGAGATGTTGTGGCAGGCGACGATTTCGGGAATTTCCATCAGCCGCTGCTCGAACGCCAGGGCCATGTCCTTGGTGTGCGAGTCCATCATGATGCTGACAAAAGCAGTGACGCCGAACCCCAGTGACTTGGGCGAGAGCACGGCCTGGTAACCGGTGATGTAGCCGTTGTCCTCCAGCAGTTTGACGCGGCGCCAGCAGGGCGAGGTGGTCAGTGCCACCTGGTCAGCGAGTTCGGCAACGGTGAGGCGGGCGTTGTCCTGCAGGGCGGCCAGCAAGGCGCGGTCGGTGCGATCGAGGCTCGAAGGCATGTTTTGCCCTCCTGCTTGTTTGATTGTTGTTTTCTTTCCACCAAGCAGGCCGCTGTGTGGGCTACTTTGGAAAAATTCGGGCAGCTCGGTGGCATAAGCTTATAGCAAACCACAAGAGGCTGTTGCCATGCGCGACTCCCATAACAACACCGGTTTTTCCACGCGAGCCATCCACCACGGCTACGACCCGCTGTCCCATAGTGGCGCGCTGGTGCCGCCGGTTTACCAGACCGCCACCTATGCCTTTCCCACTGTTGAACACGGCGCAGCGTGCTTTGCCGGGGACGTGGCAGGGCATTTCTACAGCCGCATCTCCAACCCCACGTTGGCGCTGCTGGAGGAGCGCATGGCTTCGCTGGAGGGTGGTGAGGCAGGCTTGGCGCTGGCGTCGGGGATGGGCGCGATTACCTCGACAATCTGGACACTGCTGCGCCCCGGCGACGAACTGATCGTGGGGCATACCTTGTATGGGTGCACCTTTGCGTTTCTGCATCACGGCATTGGCCAGTTCGGGGTGAAGGTCCGTCACGTCGACCTCAATGACGCCAAGGCTTTAAGGGCGTCCATCACCCGCAAGACACGCATGATCTACTTTGAGACGCCAGCCAATCCCAACATGCAGCTGGTGGATATCGCGGCGGTCGCCGACGTGGCCCGTGGGCATGACTTGCATATCGTGGTCGACAACACCTATTGCACGCCCTACCTGCAGCGGCCATTGGCGTTGGGGGCGGATCTGGTGGTGCATTCCGCGACCAAGTACCTCAGTGGCCATGGTGATATCACCGCGGGGTTGGTGGTGGGGCGCAAGGCGCTGGTCGACCGTATCCGTCTGGAAGGGTTGAAAGACATGACCGGGGCGGTGCTATCCCCGCATGACGCGGCTTTACTGATGCGCGGGATCAAGACCCTTGCACTGCGCATGGACCGCCATTGCGCCAATGCGCTACAGGTGGCGCAGTTCCTGGCTCGGCAGCCTCAGGTCGAGCTTATCCACTACCCGGGCTTGCCATCGTTCGCCCAATACGAGCTGGCGCAGCGGCAGATGCGTTTGCCGGGCGGGATGATTGCTTTTGAGCTCAAGGGTGGCATCGAGGCCGGGCGCAAGTTCATGAATGCACTGCAGCTGTTTGCCCGGGCGGTGAGCCTGGGGGATGCCGAATCGTTGGCGCAGCACCCCGCGAGCATGACCCATTCCAGCTATACGCCAGAGGAGCGGGCGCATCACGGGATATCGGAGGGGTTGGTGCGCTTGTCGGTGGGGTTGGAGGATGTGGAAGACTTGCTGGCGGATGTCGAGCAGGCCTTGCAGGCCTGCAGCTAGGTTGTTTGGGCTGGCCGTTTCATAGAACAGTACATAACTTATTGATTTAGCAGGGTCCTGTGGGAGCGGGCGTGCCCGCGAAGAATCCAGCGCGGTGGCTGGCACCGGCTACGCCGGTGTTCGCGTGCACGCCCGCTCCCACAGATATTGCGCAGATTTCAAATGCTGTGGCGTACCTGGGCTGCCCACAAAAAAGGCCTCTCGCGAGGCCTCCTTCATGTTCAGCGAATCAACGCTTGAGCCCGTAGCTCTCGTCGAGCATGCCCGGGGAATTCGGCACCTTTGGCGCATAATCGCGCGGCACTTCGGCAGTGTCCTTCGGCGGGGTCAGGCGATCACGAGGGCCATGCGCACCTTCGGAGTGCAGGGCGGCCAGCAGGCGCTGGCGGGTCAGTTCGTCCAGCGCCAGGGTGTTGGCACCGTCGGCCAGGTGGTCCTGGACATCCTGGTAGCTCTGGGTCAGCTTCTTGACCAGTACTGCAGTGCTGTTGAAGTGGGTAACCACTTCGTTCTGGTAGTTGTCGAAGCGTTTCTGCATTTCATCCAGCTGGCGCTGCGTGCTGCTGGGCGCGGCATTGGGCAGCAGGCGAGCCACGACGAAACCGACGACCACGCCAATGACAAGGGCCAAGGTCGGCAACAACCAAACAAGGAGCGAGAGTTCCACGAGTCCTTCCTCTATAAACGGCTTTGCTTTACGTTAACGGCTCAGACCTGCGCTGTATACCGCGAGCGATCGCAAATCAGAACAGAATTCCTCACCTAGACGAAACGACCCACCCCGAGGTCACGGAGTAGTGCCTTGCTTGTCCGCGAAACCCCCTTGTTCATCGATGGCCCCAGTGGTCAGTTGGAAGCCTTGTACCTGGACGTGGCCGATGCCCGCGGAGCGGTGCTGATCTGCCACCCCAACCCGGTTCAGGGCGGCACCATGCTCAACAAGGTGGTCTCGACCCTGCAGCGCACCGCCCGTGATGCCGGCTATGTGACCCTGCGGTTCAACTACCGGGGCGTTGGGCAGAGCGCTGGCAGCCACGACATGGGCGCAGGCGAAGTGGCCGATGCCGAGGCTGCTGCGGCCTGGCTGCGCGATAAGCACCCGCAATTGCCGCTGGTGCTGATGGGCTTCTCGTTCGGCGGCTTCGTTGCCACCAGCCTGGCTGGCCGCCTGGAGGCGGGCGGCGTGAGCCTGCAGCACTTGTTCATGATTGCCCCAGCGGTAATGCGCCTGACCGACGAATTCCCCCTGCCACAGCAATGCCCGATCACCGTGGTGCAGCCGGAGGCCGATGAAGTGGTCGCGCCGCAGCTGGTTTACGATTGGTCCGACAGCCTGTCGCGCCCCCATGAGCTGCTGAAAGTGGCAGAATGCGGACACTTCTTTCATGGCAAGCTGACCGATCTCAAGGATCTGCTGCTGCCGCGCCTTTCGAACTGAGCCAAGCCTGAATAAGCGAACACCCATGACCACGCGCATTCTTACCGGTATCACCACCACCGGCACTCCGCACCTGGGCAACTACGCCGGCGCCATCCGCCCGGCGATCCGTGCCAGCCAGCAGCCCGGTGTCGACTCGTTCTATTTCCTGGCCGACTATCACGCGCTGATCAAGTGCGACGACCCGCTGCGCATCCAGCGCTCGCGCCTGGAAATCGCCGCCACCTGGCTGGCCGGTGGCCTGGACGCCGACAAGGTGACCTTCTACCGCCAGTCCGATATTCCGGAAATCCCCGAGTTGACCTGGTTGCTGACCTGCGTTGCAGCCAAGGGTCTGCTCAACCGTGCACATGCCTACAAAGCCTCGGTGGACAAGAACGTGGAAGCCGGTGAAGACCCGGATGCCGGCGTGACCATGGGCTTGTTCAGCTACCCTGTGCTGATGGCGGCCGACATCCTGATGTTCAATGCCAACAAGGTGCCGGTGGGCCGCGACCAGATCCAGCACGTGGAAATGGCCCGGGACATCGGTCAGCGTTTCAACCACCTGTTCGGCCAAGGCAAGGACTTCTTCGCCCTGCCAGGGGCGGTGATCGAAGAAAGCGTGGCGACCCTGCCGGGCCTGGACGGGCGCAAGATGTCCAAGAGCTACGACAACACCATTCCGTTGTTCACCAGCGCCAAGGACATGAAAGACGCCATCTCGCGCATCGTGACCGATTCGCGTGCGCCTGGCGAAGCCAAGGACCCGGACACTTCGCACCTGTTCACCCTCTACCAGGCCTTCGCTACGCCAGAACAGTGCGCCGGGTTCCGCGACGAGTTGTTGCAGGGCCTGGGCTGGGGCGATGCCAAGCAGCGCCTGTTCCAGTTGCTGGACGGCCAGTTGGCGGAAAAACGCGAGCACTACCACCAGCTGATCGCGCGCCCGGCCGACCTTGAGGATATCCTGCTGGCGGGGGCCGCCAAGGCCCGCAAGATTGCCACCCCGTTCCTGGAGCAACTCCGCGAGGCGGTTGGCCTGCGCTCGTTCCGCAGCAGCGTGCAAACCAGTACCGAAGTGAAGAAAAAGGCCGTCAAGAGCGCGCGTTTCGTCAGCTTCCGTGATGAGGACGGCAGCTTCCGCTTCCGCCTGCTGGCCGCCGACGGTGAGCAACTGCTGTTGTCGCGCAGCTTTGCCGACGGCAAGAGTGCAGGTGCGGTGAGCAAGCAACTGCAGCAGGGTGCTGAGGCCGATGTGCGTGTGCAGGGCCTGGGTTTCGGCTTGTGGCTCAACGGTGAACAGGTTGCCGACGGGCCGCAGTTCGCCAGCGCTGAAGCGCGGGATGCAGCCATTCGAAGCCTGCACGAAGCCCTGGCCCCACAACAGGACTGAGGCAATTCGCCGCAACTCCAATTGCCATAAAGCGGGCCGGTCGCTACAGTGACGGCCCGTTTTTTGTTGCCTCGCTAACGAATCATGACTCCCTTAGAACGCTATCAAGCAGATCTGAAACGTCCCGACTTCTTCCATGACGCGGCGCAGGAAACTGCTGTGCGTCACCTGCAGCGCCTGTACGACGACCTGGTACAGGCGCAGAACAACAAGCCGGGGGTATTCGGCAAGCTGTTCGGCAAGAAGGAGCAGACCCCGGTCAAGGGCCTGTACTTCTGGGGTGGAGTAGGGCGGGGCAAGACCTACCTGGTCGATACCTTCTACGAGGCGCTGCCGTTCAAGCAGAAGATGCGCACCCACTTCCACCGCTTCATGAAGCGTGTGCACGAGGAAATGAAGACCCTCAAGGGTGAGAAGAACCCGCTGACCATCATTGCCAAGCGCTTCAGCGAAGAGGCCAAGGTGATCTGCTTCGACGAGTTCTTCGTCTCGGACATCACCGATGCGATGATCCTCGGCACCTTGATGGAAGAGCTGTTCAAGAACGGCGTGTCGCTGGTCGCCACCTCCAACATCGTGCCCGACGGCTTGTACAAGGACGGCCTGCAGCGCGCGCGTTTCCTGCCGGCCATCGCCATGATCAAGCAGTACACCGACGTGGTGAACGTCGACAGCGGCGTGGACTACCGCCTGCGTCATCTGGAGCAGGCCGAACTGTTCCACTACCCGCTCAATGAGGCAGCGCACGAAAGCATGCGTGCCAGCTTCAAGGCGCTGACCCCGGAATGCACCCAGGCGGTCGAAAATGACGTGCTGATGATCGAGAACCGCCCGATCAATGCCTTGCGTACGTGCGACGACGTTGCCTGGTTCGACTTCCGGGCATTGTGCGACGGGCCGCGTAGCCAGAACGACTACATCGAGCTGGGCAAGATCTTCCACGCGGTGCTGCTGAGCAATGTCGAGCAGATGGGGGTGACCACCGATGATATCGCGCGGCGTTTCATCAACATGGTGGACGAGTTCTACGACCGCAATGTCAAGCTGATCATCTCGGCCGAGGTGGAGCTAAAAGACCTGTACACCGGTGGGCGCCTGAGCTTCGAGTTCCAGCGTACCCTGAGCCGCTTGCTGGAGATGCAGTCGCACGAGTTCCTGTCTCGGGCGCACAAGCCCTGAGATCAGCGGCAAGCTTCTAGCTGCAAGCCTCAAAAAAAAGCCGGAGCAGGCCACGAGCTGCTCCGGCTTTTTGCTTTGTCTTGTAGCTTGCAGCTAGAAACTTGCCGCTGCTGAAAGCCCTCAAGCCTCCTGCATGAACTGCTGCCGGTACTGGTTCGGCGACAACTCGGTATGCTGGCGGAACAGCCGCGCAAAGAAACTGGCATCGTCGTAACCGACCTCGTAACTGATGGTCTTGATGCTCTTGCGCGTGCTCGACAACAACCCCTTGGCCGTTTCGATCCGCAGCCGTTGCAGGTAGTGCAGCGGCTTGTCGCCGGTCGCCCCCTGGAACCGGCGCATGAAGTTGCGAATGCTCATGCCGTGGTTGCGGGCCACATCCTCGAAGCGGAACTTGTCCGCGAAGTGCTCTTCCAGCCAGTGCTGGATCTGCAGGATGATCAGGTCCTGATGCAGCTTCTGCCCGCCAAACCCCATGCGCCCTGGCGTGTAGTTGCGCTGCACTTCGTAGAGGATGTCGCGCGACACCGCACGGGCCACATTGGCCCCGCAGAAACGCTCGATCAGATAGATGTACAGGTCGCACGCCGAAGTGGCGCCGCCAGCGCAATAGATGTTGTCGGCGTCGGTCAGGTGCTTGTCCTGGTTCAGGCGGATCTTCGGGAAGCGCTCGGCGAAGCTGCTGAAGAAGCGCCAGTAGGTGGTCGCCTCCTTGCCGTCGAGCAGGCCACTTTCGGCCAGCCAGAACACGCCACTGGCCTCGGCGCATAGCACCGCGCCGCGGGCGTGCTGGCTACGCAGCCACGGCAGCACCTGTGGGTAGCGTTGCAGCAGGTTGTCGAAGTCGTCCCAGTAGGCTGGCAGGATGATGACATCGGCGTCATCCAGGCCGCCGTCGACCGGTAGCTGAACATTGCTGAAGCTGTCCACGGGCAGGCCATCGGGGCTCACCAGGCGGATCTCGAACATGGGCTGCAAGCCCAGGCCCAGCTGCTTGCCGTAGCGCAGGCTGGCGAGGTGGAAGAAGTCCTTGGCCTGCATCAAGGTCGAAGCGAACACCTTGTCAATGGCCAGGATGCTGACGCGCCGCAGCGACGCGGGGGGTTGGGTAAACATCATTGTCATTGTTCTTATAGGGTAGAGTGGTCAATCACCGGCTGGATCGTCTTATTTTTTTGGTCGAGCTGCAAGCTTCAAGCTACAAGCTTCAAGCTACAAGCTGCAAGATAAAGCAGGTCAGCATGCGGACTGCTCTGTCTTGTAGCTTGTAGCTTGTAGCTTGTAGCTTGCAGCTTGCAGCTTGCAGCTCTGATCAAGGCGCCGGGTTCGGCTGCGCTTGGTGAATGGCTTCGATCGCCGCCAGCAGCTCGTCGCTCAGGTGCAGCTCGGCGCTGGCCAGGTTGCTGTCCAGTTGCTGCAGGCTGGTAGCGCCAATGATGTTGCTGGTCACGAACGGCTGGCCCGTCACGAACGCCAGGGCCATCTGCGCCGGGTCCAGGCCGTGCTCGCGGGCCAGCTGCACGTAGCGGCTGCAGGCGGCCACGGTCTGCGGGTTGGAGTAGCGGGCAAAGCGGCTGAACAGGGTCAGGCGGGCGTTTTCCGGCCGAGCGCCGTTCTCGTACTTGCCCGACAGCATGCCGAATGCCAGCGGCGAGTACGCCAGCAAACCGCATTGCTCGCGAATGGCGACTTCCGCCAGGCCCACCTCGAAGCTGCGGTTGAGCAGGTTGTACGGGTTCTGGATCGATACCGCCCGTGGCCAGCCCCGGCTTTCGGCCAGTTGCAGGAATTTCATGGTGCCCCACGGCGTTTCGTTGGACAGGCCAACATGACGGATCTTGCCCGCCCGCACCTGGTCGTCCAGCACTTCCAGCGTTTCTTCCAGCGGCGTGAAGTGATCGTGCGGCAGGTGCTGGTAGCCCAGTTTGCCGAAGAAGTTGGTGCTGCGTTCCGGCCAGTGCAGCTGGTACAGGTCGATGCGATCGGTCTGCAGGCGCTTGAGGCTCTCGTCCAGCGCCGCGACGATGTGCTGGCGGTTGTGCTTGAGCTGGCCATCGCGGATGTGGCTGATGCCGTTGCCGGGGCCGGCAACCTTGCTGGCCAGCACCCAGTCATCACGGTCACCGTTGGCCCTGAACCAGTTGCCGATGATGCGCTCGGTAGCGGCGTAGGTTTCCGCGCGTGGGGGCACCGGGTACATTTCGGCCGTGTCGATGAAGTTGATCCCCGCGGCCTTGGCCCGGGCAATTTGGCCGAAAGCCTCTTCCTGGTCGTTCTGCTCGCCCCAGGTCATGGTGCCCAGGCACAGGGCGCTGACGTTGAGGTCGGTTCGGCCGAGCTGGCGGTATTCCATCGGGTAAACACTCCTTGGCAATGGAAGCTCATCAAAGCAGGTTGAAATTTTTCGCGCAATCTGGATAATTCAGCCCCTCTCCGCGTGGCGGAAGTGATGCACCATCACGCAGGAAGAACCCCGTCGAATATTGGCGTGCCCGACCCGAGCCCCCAAAAGCGTCAGTGTTCGGCTGCGCGCTTGCCCTTGGCAAGCTGTGCACTATCCAGTAAGATTCGCCGTCTATTTTTCGCTGGGCGGCCTCTGAGGCTTTAGAGAATGAAAACTTTTACTGCTAAACCGGAAACAGTAAAGCGCGAGTGGTTCGTAGTCGACGCCGCTGGCCAGACCCTGGGTCGTCTGGCTACCGAAATCGCTACCCGTCTGCGTGGCAAACACAAACCAGAATACACCCCTCACGTTGACACCGGCGACTACATCGTCGTTATCAACGCTGAACAGGTTCGTGTGACTGGTGCCAAGTCTTCCGACAAGATGTACTACTCCCACTCCGGTTTCCCGGGCGGTATCAAGGAAATCAACTTCGAGAAGTTGATCGCCAAGGCCCCTGAGCGTGTTATCGAAACCGCGGTCAAAGGCATGCTGCCTAAGAACCCGCTGGGTCGCGACATGTACCGCAAGCTGAAAGTGTACGCGGGTGCTGCTCACCCACACACTGCTCAGCAGCCTCAAGAACTGAAGATCTAACGGGATAGTTCATTATGTCGGCGACTCAAAATTACGGCACTGGCCGTCGCAAGACCGCAACCGCTCGCGTATTCCTGCGTCCGGGTACTGGTAACATCTCCATCAACAACCGTTCTCTGGACGTGTTCTTCGGTCGCGAAACCGCTCGCATGGTTGTTCGTCAGCCGCTCGAGCTGACCGAAACCGTTGAGAAGTTCGACATCTACGTCACCGTTTCCGGTGGTGGTGTCAGCGGTCAGGCCGGTGCGATCCGTCACGGTATCACCCGCGCGCTGATGGAATACGACGAAACCCTGCGTGGCGCTCTGCGTCGTGCTGGCTACGTCACCCGCGACGCTCGTGAAGTCGAGCGTAAGAAAGTGGGTCTGCGTAAAGCGCGTAAGCGTCCTCAGTACTCCAAGCGTTAATACCGCTTCGGCAGTCGAAAAAAGCCCGGTTCCTTGGAACCGGGCTTTTTTTTTGCCTTGAACTAACCTGTCAGCATGTCTGTGGCCGCTCGTCGCATAGACGCAGATCAAGCAAAGCGCTGGTATTGGGCCCTTGCCCGGCTAATCCCTTGTCAGTGTGTGGATTTGTTTCTTACCATGGCGACCAAATTTTAGTGCCACAGACACAACCTAAGTACAGGCCTGGTTCAACAGGCCAAGCAAGCTGATGGGAGAGGACTGAATGAGCAATGACGGCGTCAACGCAGGCCGGCGCCGCTTCCTCGTAGCCGCGACATCCGTGGTCGGGGCAGCGGGAGCAGTGGGGGCTGCGGTACCGTTCGTGGGGTCATGGTTTCCCAGTGCCAAGGCGAAAGCCGCGGGAGCACCGGTGAAGGTCAATATCGCCAAGGTCGAGGCCGGGCAGCAGATGGTAGCCGAGTGGCGAGGCCAGCCGGTGTTCATCGTCAGGCGCACCGAGGAGATCCTCGGTAACCTGAAGAAAATTACCGGCGAATTGTCTGATCCCGATTCCAAATCTTCGGTGCAGCCGACCTATGTCGACCCCGAAGTCCGCTCCATCAAGCCGGAAATCCTCATTCTCGTCGGCCTGTGCACGCACCTGGGCTGCTCGCCCACCTTCCGCCCGGAGGTTGCGCCAGCCGACCTGGGCCCTAAATGGGTGGGTGGCTACTTCTGCCCGTGCCACGGCTCCCACTACGACC
The DNA here is from genome assembly GCF_002454615.1 of Pseudomonas sp. UBA6699. Classification (NCBI taxonomy): domain Bacteria; kingdom Pseudomonadati; phylum Pseudomonadota; class Gammaproteobacteria; order Pseudomonadales; family Pseudomonadaceae; genus Pseudomonas; species Pseudomonas sp. UBA6699. The sequence goes on along the minus strand of NZ_DKJF01000020.1, from coordinate 55,400 downwards.
TGGCTGGGCGTGTTTACAAGTCGCAGCCGGCGCCACTCAACCTGCCCGTACCGCCGCACTCGTACGAGTCGGACGATATCATCGTCATCGGCGTCGACCAGGAGAAAGCATGATGAGCAAGTTCATGGACTGGATTGATGCTCGCTTCCCCGCGACCAAGATGTGGGAAGATCACCTGAGCAAGTATTACGCGCCCAAGAACTTCAACTTCCTGTATTTCTTTGGCTCCCTGGCATTACTGGTGCTGGTCAACCAGATCGTCACCGGTGTGTGGCTGACCATGAGCTTCACGCCCTCGGCAGAAGAGGCATTCGCCTCGGTCGAGTACATCATGCGTGACGTCGAATACGGCTGGATTCTGCGCTACCTGCACTCCACGGGTGCTTCGGCGTTCTTCATCGTGGTTTACCTGCACATGTTCCGCGGCCTGCTCTACGGCTCCTACCAGAAGCCCCGCGAGCTGGTCTGGCTGTTCGGCATGTTGATCTACCTGGCGCTGATGGCCGAGGCCTTCATGGGTTACCTGCTGCCGTGGGGCCAGATGTCCTACTGGGGTGCCCAGGTCATCATTTCGCTGTTCGGTGCCATCCCGGTGATTGGTGGCGACCTCACCCAATGGATTCGTGGTGACTACCTGATCTCCGGCATTACCCTGAACCGCTTCTTCGCCCTGCATGTGGTCGCCCTGCCTATCGTCATCCTCGGCCTGGTGGTGCTGCACATTCTTGCCCTGCACGAAGTGGGTTCGAACAACCCCGATGGCATCGACATCAAGAAGAACAAGGACGAAAACGGCATTCCGCTCGATGGCATTCCGTTCCACCCGTACTACACCGTCAAGGATATTGTCGGCGTGGTGGTGTTCCTCTTCGTATTCTGTGCGGTGGTGTTCTTCTTCCCGGAAATGGGCGGTTACTTCCTGGAAAAGCCGAACTTCGAGCAGGCCAACGCCTTCAAGACGCCGGAGCATATTGCCCCAGTGTGGTACTTCACACCGTTCTACGCCATCTTGCGTGCGGTGCCTGACAAGTTGATGGGTGTGATCGCCATGGGGGCGGCGATTGCGGTGCTGTTCGTACTGCCCTGGCTCGATCGCAGCCCGGTGCGTTCCATGCGTTACAAAGGCTGGATCAGCAAGCTCTTCCTGCTGGTGTTCTGCGTGGCCTTCGTCATCCTCGGCGTGCTGGGCGTGCTGGCACCGACACCTGGGCGCACGCTGTTGTCGCAGGTGTGCACGGTGCTGTACTTCGCCTACTTCCTGTTGATGCCGTTCTACACAAGGCTCGAGAAGACCAAACCGGTTCCGGAAAGGGTGACTGGCTGATGAAAAAGTTGATTGCAGTATTTTTGCTGGCACTGATGCCTGCCTTTTGCTTCGCTGCCGAACACGGGCTGGAACTGGACAAGGTCGATATCGACCTGACCGACAAGGCCGCCATGCAGGACGGCGCGCGGACGTTCGCCAACTATTGCATGGGCTGCCACAGTGCCAAGTTTCAACGCTACGAGCGTGTGGCCGATGACTTGGGCATCCCCCACGAGCTGATGCTCGAAAAGCTGGTGTTTACCGGGGCCAAGATCGGTGATCACATGCAGATCGGCATGAAGCCCGAAGACGCCAAGACCTGGTTCGGTGCCGCGCCGCCCGACCTGACCCTGGTGGCCAGGGTACGTGGTACCGATTGGCTGTACACCTACCTGCGCAGTTTCTACGAGGACCCCTCGCGGCCTTATGGGGTGAACAACAAGGTGTTCCCGAACGTCGGCATGCCCAACGTGCTGGTCGGCCTGCAGGGCAACCAGGTAATCGGCTGCAAGCAGGTGCAGACGGTGACCGATGGGAAGAAGCAATTCGACCCGTTGACCGGTAGCCCGATTACCCATGAAGCCTGTGACCAGCTGACCGTTACGCCGAAATCCGGTACCCTGACCGCCGAGCAGTTCGACGAGAAGGTCAAGAACCTGGTGACCTTCCTGGCCTATTCGGCCAACCCGGTCAAACTGGAAAGCCAGCGCATCGGTACCTATGTGTTGCTGTACCTGGCTTTCTTCTTCGTATTCGCCTATTTGCTCAAGCGTGAATACTGGAAGGACGTGCACTGATCACGCAGTAATTTCTGGTTGTTGAACGCGCCCGGGGCGCCTGGCAGAAATGCCAGGATGCCCCGGGCGCGTTTTCATTTAAAGTTGCACAGCATCTCGTGCGAGGAGCCGCTACATGGGCGCAACCAACAGGTTAGCCTGCTATTCCGACCCCGCTGACCATTATTCTCATCGGGTACGTCTGGTGCTGGCCGAGAAGGGTGTCAGCGTGCAGGTCATCGATGTCGATCCGGCGCGCCTGCCGCCCAGGCTGGCCGAGGTCAACCCGTATGGCAGTGTGCCGACCCTGGTCGACCGTGACCTGGCGTTGTATGAATCGACCGTGGTGATGGAATACCTCGAGGAGCGTTACCCGCACCCGCCGCTGATGCCGGTATACCCGGTTGCGCGCGGCAACAGCCGTTTGCTGATACACCGCATTCAGCGCGACTGGTGTGCTCTTGCCGATAGCGTGCTCGATTCGCGCAGCAGCGAGGCTACCCGAAGTGAAGCGCGCAAGGCCCTGCGCGAAAGCCTGACCGGTGTTTCGCCATTGTTCAATGAGTTCGCCTGTTTCATGAGCGATGAGCAAAGCCTGGTCGATTGTTGTCTACTGCCCATACTCTGGCGCCTGCCAGTGTTGGGCATCGAGTTGCCCCGGCAAGCGAAACCGCTGCTGGATTACATGGAGCGCCAGTTCGCCCGCGAGCCATTCCAGGCGAGCCTGTCCTCTGTAGAACGTGAAATGCGCAAGCTTTAAGGAGCCGTTGATGAACTCCAGTCGCCCCTATCTGGTTCGAGCACTGTACGAGTGGATCGTCGACAACGATTGCACGCCCCATATGCTGGTCAATGCCGAATACGCACAGGTGCAGGTACCGGATGGTTTCGCCAATGATGGCCAGATTGTCCTGAATATTTCGCCAAGTGCTGTGCGCAACCTGCACATGGATAACGACGCGGTCAGTTTCGAGGGCCGTTTCAGTGGCGTGACCCATTTGCTGTTCGTGCCGGTTGGCGCCATCCTGGGCATCTACGCCCGCGAAAATGGCCAAGGCATGGTCTTCGAGCTGGAGCAGCCGCTGACGGATAGCGATGACCTGGAAGACGATGATGTGCAGCCGGATGACGATGGCCCGCCAGAAGGTGGTGGCCAGCCGCCGCGCCCGACTGGTCGACCAAGCCTGAAAGTGGTCAAGTAGTAAAAAAGGCGACCTTGTAGGATTAATGCCAGCAGTTAAGTAATTTGGGGCCGCAAAGCAGCCCCAATAACGCTTAACTGACAGGCATCAACCTTGAAGGGTCGCCTTTTTTAGGCCGGGATTGTTGTCTTGCCGGCCCAGGGTTCTTCAGTCGATGTACTCGAAGAGTTTGACGATTTTTTGCACACCCGATACGCCCTGCACTACGGCAGTGGCGGAATTGGCCTCCTGCTGGGTCACCAGGCCGAGCAGGTAGACGATACCGTTCTCGGTAATGACCTTGATTCGCGAACTGGGCACGGCGCTGTCAGTCAGCATCTGGGTCTTGATCTTGGTGGTCAGCCAGGCATCGTTGTTGCGCGCCAGAATCGAAGACGGCTGCATGACCTGCAGCTCGTTGTGCACCTTTTTCACCCGTTGTACCTGGCTGGCGGTTTGCTCGGCAAGGCTCTTGAGGTCAGCGCGTGGGGTTTGGCCAGCGAGCAGGACGATACCGTTGTAGCTGCTGACAACGATGTGCGAGCCCTTGTCCAGGTCCGGGTTGGCCTTGGAGATGTTGACCGCGGCTTTGGTTTCGATCAGCGAGTCGTCGATCTTGCTGCCGATGGTGCGCGTGCCGCGGTCGTCTTCAATGGGCGAATTGCGGGCAGAGGTGAGTACCGAGCTGCAGCCGGTAACGCTCAGGCACAGAGTCAGGGCCAGCAGGCCAAGGCGCATAGGGGTCATTCTTCACTCCCGAACAGTTGGCTGTCGATCAGGTCGCACAGGCAGTGGATCGCCAGCAGGTGGACTTCCTGGATGCGCGCGGTCACTGTCGAAGGTACGCGGATTTCCACGTCCTCTGGCAGCAGCAGCGAGGCCATGCCGCCGCCGTCGCGCCCCGTCATTGCTACGACAATCATTTCGCGGTCATGCGCGGCCTGGATCGCCTGGATCACGTTGGCCGAGTTACCGCTGGTGGAGATCGCCAGCAGAACATCGCCCGGTTGGCCCAGTGCGCGGATCTGCTTGGAAAAGACTTCGTTATAGCTGTAGTCATTGGCGATCGAAGTCAGGGTCGAACTGTCGGTGGTCAAGGCGATGGCCGGCAAACTCGGGCGTTCGCGCTCGAAGCGGTTGAGCAGTTCCGAGGAGAAGTGCTGGGCGTCGCCGGCCGAGCCGCCGTTGCCACAGGCGAGCATCTTGCCCTCATTGAGCAGCGCATTGACCATGACCAGGCTGGCCTGCTCGATGTGCGGTGCCAGGATGTCCATCGCCTGTTGCTTGGTTTCGATGCTGGCCTGGAACAGCCGGCGAATTCGGGATTGCATGTCCATCTGGTGACCTTAAATGGGGCGGTGGCCTTTGTTACGCGCAACAACGACCAGCCCGCGATACATAGAGCAAAAAAAACGTAGAGGGTTCAGCACTCGAAGGCGTTTTTCAGCCACTGAAGCGGTTTGCCTGCATGGTGGCTACCCTGCAGGGCGACAACGTCGAAGCGGCAGGGGTGGTTGCCCCATTGGGGCTCCTTGAGCAGGAACAGGCTGGCCGCATGCACCAGCCGTTTCTGCTTGCGCCCATCGATACTGGCGAGGGCGCCTCCGAAGGCCGCGTGCAACCGGTAGCGGACTTCGACGAATACTACTGTATCGGCGTCGAGCATGACCAGATCAAGCTCGCCGCCTTTGCATCGCCAGTTGCGCGCCAGCAGCCGCAGGCCTTGCCCCTGAAAGTACTCAAGGGCTTGGGTTTCTGCAGCGTGGCCGGCGCCGGTCGGTGATGCTGCAGCCATCAGCGCGGGGTATCAGGCAGGCGCTTGACCTGGCCGCCAGCGAATTCAGCCCATGGCAGTTGGCGCTCCACACGCTGGTTGGCGTTGATGCTCAAGCTGCCGGAAAGGCCCTGGACGCGGTTATCCGGCAGCGCCTTCAGTTGGCCCAGTCGCGGTGCCAGGCTGTAGGCATCGACGCCCATGGCGTACAGGCGGCCCAGGCTGCCGGCGGCTTGCGGCCACTGCTGAACCACCTGTTGGCGCAGGCTGTTGCTGGTATCGAGCAGCCACGGGGTTTCGCAGAAGCGGATGCCGTTCATGTCGTTGTACTGGTTGACGTCACCGCTGGCGCTGTACAGGTTGGAAGTGGCGTACACCGGTACGTCACCGGCGTACTGGAAATTCAGGGTCGGCTTGATCTGCTGCGCTTGCTGAGGGGTAGAGGCAAGGAAGAGGAAGTCGATGTCCTGGCGGCGCGACGGTTGTGCGGCGATGTTGCCGCCAACCGTGCTCTGCAGGCTCTTGGCGCGGCTTTCGCTCTGGCGCAGCTGGAACAGGTCGGCAATCTGCTGGGCCAGCGCAACCGGTTGCGCGATGCGTTGGGCTGCGAGCACGGTGCCGCCATTGCCTTCCCAGTCCTGGCGGAAGGCGGCCAGCACGCGATCACCCCATTCGCCGCTCGGCACCAGGGCTACGGCGCGGACCATGCCATCGGCACGGGCGCGACGGGATACTTCGCGTGCTTCGTCTTCGGCCGCCAGGCCGAACTGGAACAATTGCGGTGGGGCCACCTGGCCAGCATCGGCGTAGTTGAGCGCAAGGGTGGTGATCGGCAGTTGCGGTTTGCTGGCCAATTGCTTGACCAGCGGTTTTTCCAGCGGGCCGATGACCAGCTGCACGCCTGCGGCCTGGGCCTGGCGGTAGAAGTCGTCGAGCGAGCCGATGCGCGAGCTGTCGAACACCTGCACCGCAGGGGCGGCTTGGCCAGCCTGCTGGGCCTGGAAGTGGGCGGCCATGAAGCCGTCACGCAGGGCCCGGGCAACCCCGGCCAGTGGCCCTTCCTGGGGCAGCAGCAGGGCGATTTTGGTCAGCGGTTGGCTGGCCAGTTCCTTGAGCTTGACCAGTGGCACTGGCAACTGTTTGGCAGCCGGGTGGTCCGGGTGCTGTTTGACCCAGCTCTCGATGGCGCTCTGTTGCTGCTCAAGGGTGCCGGCACTTTTCACCGCCAGGGCCAGGCTGGTCCAGCCGGCCAGAGTCTGGTCAGTGGCCGGCTGCTGCAACTGCTCGGCCGGCAGCGAGGCGACCAAGGCCCAGATGGCGTCGTTGTTTGCGCTGGCGGCCTGGTCGCTGAGCAATGGGGCCAGCAGTACGCGCTGTTGCGCGGCGGCCAGGGCCTGGCCATCGGCCTCCAGCGCGGCGGCGTGCACGTAGTAGGTGCGCGCCTGCTGTTCCTTCGGCAGCTCGGGAACGTGCTGCAGGCTTGGGTGGGCCAGGGCGGCCAGGGCAGCCTTGGGTTGGTTGCGGCTCATGGCCAGTTCGGCCGCCAGGGTGCTGGCGAACACTTGCTGGGCCGGCTTGAGCGTGTCCAGCGGGACCTGCTCGAGAATGCGTGCGGCGCGGGGGAAGTCCTTCTGCTTGTAGGCCAGGTCGGCTGCGCTCAGGCGCAGCAGGGCGGCGTCTTGCGCAGACTTGCTGGAAGCAGCCTGCTCGAGCAGTTGCTCGATGCTGGCATCCGGGGTGCGTGGCAGTTCGCCCAGGCTGGATGAGGGCGAGCTGGCGCAGGCTGCCAGCAGGGCAGCGAGGCAGAGGGCTGTGAGCAGCCGCAGGCAAGCGATCATGTAAAGGTCCTGTTACTCGATCAAGTTGGCCGGCAATTGTACCCAAGCACTGGCCGGGGCGCGATGTTGCCGTGTCGATCCTTCACTATAGGTGGCTTGCCGCCGGTCGCGTATGAAGTTCTTTGCGCCCTGTTGCGGGCGCTCGGGCTACAATGGCGCCTTTGATCCGAATGACAGGTGTGCGCAGTGACTGATGTGGCAGGGGCTTCTAAATCCACCGTGGGAACGCTGTATGTGGTGGCAACTCCCATCGGCAACCTCGATGACATGAGCGCCCGAGCGCTCAAGGTGCTGGCAGACGTGGCGCTGATCGCAGCCGAAGACACCCGCCATTCAATCCGCCTGCTGCAACATTTTGGCATCGATACACCACTGGCGGCCTGCCACGAGCATAACGAGCGGGACGAAGGCGGGCGCTTTCTCGGCAAGCTGTTGGCCGGCGAAGATGTGGCGCTGGTTTCCGATGCCGGTACCCCGTTGATTTCCGACCCTGGCTACCACCTGGTGCGCCAGGCGCGGGCTGCCGGGGTCAGCGTGGTGCCGGTGCCGGGCGCCTGCGCCTTGATCGCGGCATTGTCGGCGGCGGGCCTGCCCTCGGACCGTTTCATTTTCGAAGGTTTCCTGCCGGCCAGGCAGGCGGGGCGCCTGGCACGCCTGGAGCAAGTGCGCGAAGAGCCGCGCACGCTGATTTTCTATGAAGCGCCGCACCGTATCCTCGAGTGCCTCGAGGACATGGAAACGGTGTTTGGCGGGGAGCGCCCGGCGTTGCTGGCGCGCGAACTGACGAAAACCTTCGAGACGCTCAAGGGCTTGCCCCTGGCCGAGTTGCGTGCGTTCGTCGCCGGTGATAGCAACCAGCAGCGCGGTGAGTGCGTGGTGCTGGTCGGTGGCTGGACTGCACCGGAGGGCGAGCAGGCCATCAGTAGCGAGGCCCAGCGCGTGCTCGACCTGTTGCTGGCCGAGTTGCCGCTGAAGCGGGCGGCGGCGCTTGCCTCGGAAATTACCGGCGTGCGCAAGAACCTGTTGTATCAACGTGCCCTGGATAAACAGAAGGCCCAGTAGTGGCAAATTGATATAAATGCTGCTGGCGCTTGTTCTTGAGCGCGTGTGCCGTTAACCTTGTCGGCGGAGAGTCGATCGGACAGTCGCTGCCGTCTTTTGTTCCGCAAAAGTTCGGGGGAGGAAAGTCCGGGCTCCATAGGGCAGAGTGCCAGGTAACGCCTGGGAGGCGTGAGCCTACGGAAAGTGCCACAGAAAATAACCGCCTAAGCACTTCGGTGCCGGTAAGGGTGAAAAGGTGCGGTAAGAGCGCACCGCACGGCTGGCAACAGTTCGTGGCTAGGTAAACCCCACTCGGAGCAAGACCAAATAGGGTTCCATCAGGCGTGGCCCGCGTCGGAACCGGGTAGGTTGCTAGAGGCGTCCAGTGATGGCCGTCGTAGAGGAATGACTGTCCTCGACAAAACCCGGCTTACAGATCGACTCTCCACCTTTCTTTTCTGCATCTTTCGATAGCAGACCCCCCTTTGGTAATACCGAAAAAATCTTACTCTTAATAAATCACTTTAAGTTCAAGCCCCAGTGGCTTGTGCGGGTTTGATTTTTCTCGTGTTTTTTTCATTGTGAAATACCTTTCACAATCCTTTAACGCGCTAAATCTCGGTCCTGTAAGGCTTTTCCTTCCGAACGTGCCTTGACGGTGCCTCCGGCGGATTCCTATAGTGTGCGCAAGTGGCAGAAAGTGGGATGAAGTGGGTTTTCTGGCACAAAAAAGATAACATTGTGGGGAATCGCAGCCGTGTTCCGCGGAGCCAACGCCGTCAGTCTCGATGCCAAGGGCCGTCTCGCCATGCCGAGCCGGTACCGTGACGAGCTCGATTCGCGTTGCAACGGTCAGCTGATCGTGACCATCGACGCCGTGGACCCGTGCTTGTGTGTTTATCCCCTCGATGAGTGGGAACAGATAGAAGCCAAGTTGCGTGCCTTGCCATCGTTGCGTGAGGAAAACCGCCGCCTGCAGCGATTGCTGATTGGCAATGCGGTAGACCTGGAACTCGACGGCAGTGGGCGTTTCCTGGTGCCGCCCCGTTTGCGTGAGTACGCCAAGCTCGACAAGAAGGCGATGCTGGTGGGGCAACTGAACAAATTCCAGCTGTGGGATGAAGATGCCTGGAACGCGGTTTCGGCAGCCGACCTTGCAGCTATTCAACAACCGGGCGCCATGCCCGACGAATTGCGTGACCTGATCCTGTGACCATAGATAGCGGCTTCAACCACATTACCGTCCTGCTCGACGAAGCTGTCGAGGCATTGGCCTTGCGCGCCGACGGTTGCTATCTGGACGGCACGTTTGGCCGTGGCGGACACAGCCGCCTGATCCTCAGCAAGCTCGGGCCGCAAGGGCGGCTGCTGGGCTTCGACAAAGACCCACAAGCGATTGCCACAGGGCAAGCGCTGGCGGCCGAAGACGGCCGCTTTGTCATTGTGCAGCGCAGCTTTGCCGAGCTGGGCGCAGAAGTGGCCGAGCGCGGCCTGCATGGCAAGGTCAGCGGCGTGTTGCTGGACCTTGGCGTGTCCTCGCCGCAACTGGACGACCCCGAGCGGGGCTTCAGCTTTCTCAATGATGGCCCGCTGGACATGCGCATGAACCCCGATCAGGGCGTCAGCGCTGCCGAATTCATTGCCACCGCACCGGTGGAAGAAATTGCCCGCGTGTTCAAGGAATACGGCGAAGAGCGCTTTGCCGGGCGCATGGCGCGTGCCGTGGTCGAGCGCCGCGAAAAGCAGCCGTTCACCCGCACTGCCGACCTGGCAGAGGTGCTCAAGGTGGCCAACCCGGCCTGGGAGAAGGGCAAAAACCCGGCCACCCGCGCCTTCCAGGGCTTGCGCATCCACGTCAACAACGAACTGGGTGACCTGGAAGCGGGGCTTGAGGCCGCGCTCGACGCGCTCGAAGTCGGCGGTCGGCTGGCGGTCATCAGCTTCCACTCGCTGGAAGACCGCATCGTCAAACTGTTCATGCGCAAGCTGGTCAAGGGCGAGGCCGACAACCTGCCACGCAACCTGCCGGTACAGCACAAGGTCTTCGAGCCCAAGGTCAAGCTCATCGGCAAGGCCCAGTTCGCCTCCGAAGCCGAGCTCAAGGCAAACCCGCGGTCGCGCAGCGCCGTGATGCGTGTGGCGGAGAAGTTGCGGTGAGCAGGCTGTTCGCCAAGCCCTTGCCAGGCGGGAGCTTCCTGATGCTCCTGCTGTTCGTTGCCGTGCTGGTTTCGGCCATTGCGGTGTCCTACAGCGCGCACTGGAACCGCCAGTTGCTCAATACCCTGTACGGTGAGCTGAACGAGCGTGACAAGGCCCAGGCCGAGTGGGGCCGGTTGATCCTCGAGCAGAGCACCTGGACCGCGGCCAGCCGTATCGAAAACCTTGCGTCCGAGCAATTGAAGATGCGCGTGCCTGCGGCTGACGAAGTGCGGATGGTGGCGCCATGATGAAACTCGAAGGCGCACTGTACCCATGGCGTTTCCGCGTGGTCATCGGCCTGCTGGCACTCATGGTCGGCGCCATCTGCTGGCGCATCATCGACCTGCAGGTGGTCGACCGTGACTTCCTCAAGGGCCAGGGCGACGCGCGCAGCCTGCGCCATATCTCGATCCCGGCCCACCGTGGGCTGATTACCGACCGCAACGGTGAGCCATTGGCGGTCAGTACCCCGGTCACGACCCTGTGGGCCAACCCCAAGGAAATGCAGGCCTCCAAAGAGCGCTGGCCGCAATTGGCAGCAGCGTTGGGGCAAAACCCGCAGCAGCTGAACGAGCGCCTGACCCAGCAGGCCAACAAAGAGTTCATCTACCTGGTCCGCGGCCTGACCCCGGAGCAGGGCCAGCATGTGCTCGACCTGAAAGTGCCCGGCGTGTACGGGCTGGAAGAATTCCGCCGGTTCTACCCGGCCGGTGATGTCACTGCGCATATGGTCGGCTTCACAGACCTGGACGACCACGGGCGCGAAGGGGTCGAGCTGGCCTATGACGAGTGGCTGGCCGGCGTGCCTGGCAAGCGCCAGGTCATCAAGGACCGGCGCGGCCGGCTGATCAAGGATATTCAGGTCACCAAGAACGCCAAGGCCGGGAAGACCTTGGCGTTGTCGATTGACCTGCGTCTGCAATACCTGGCTACACGCGAGCTGCGCAACGCCATTGCCGAACAGAACGCCAAGGCCGGCAGCCTGGTGATCATGGACGTCAAGACCGGTGAGGTCCTGGCCATGGTCAACCAGCCGACCTACAACCCCAACAACCGCCGCAGCATGTTCCCGGCGGCCATGCGTAACCGGGCGATCATCGACGTGTTCGAGCCAGGTTCGACGGTGAAGCCGATCTCCATGAGCGCAGCGCTGGAAAGCGGCCGCTGGAAACCTACCGACAAGGTCGAGGTATACCCCGGCAGCCTGCAGATCGGCCGCTACACCATCAAGGACGTGTCGCGCAGCGAGGGTCCGATCCTCGACCTGACCGGCATCCTGATCAACTCCAGTAACGTGGGCATGAGCAAGATCGCCTTCGACATCGGTGGCGAGGCCATCTACCGCGTGATGTCCCAGGTCGGCCTGGGCCAGTACACCGGCCTTGGCTTCCCGGGTGAGCGTGTCGGCAACCTGCCGAACCACCGCGAGTGGCGCAAGGCCGAGACGGCCACCCTGTCTTACGGCTACGGCGTGTCGGTGACCGCCCTGCAGCTGGTGCATGCCTACGCGGCATTGGCCAACGACGGCAAGATGGTCCCGCTGTCGATCCTCAAGGTGGACAAGGCGCCCGAGGCCGTGCAGGCCATTCCGAAGGAAACCGCGGAAACCATCCAGGGCATGTTGCAGCAGGTGATCGAGGCGCCGCGTGGGGTATTCCGCGCCCAGGTGCCGTTCTACCACGTGGCCGGCAAGTCCGGTACTGCACGTAAAGCCACGGTGGGTTCCAAGGGGTACACCGAAAATGCCTACCGCTCGCTGTTCGCAGGCTTCGGCCCGATGAGCGATCCGCGTTACGCCATCGTCGTGGTGATCGACGAACCGGGCAAGGGTGGCTACTTCGGTGGCCTGGTTTCGGCACCGGTGTTCAGCAAGGTCATGTCCGGCACCCTGCGCCTGATGAACGTGCCGCCAGACAACCTGCCGCCGCCAGCTGCTGTTGCACCTGCCGGGCAACCCCAAGTCAATGCTGCCGCTGCCAAGGGAGGGCGTGGGTGATGACAATGCCATTGAGCAAACTGTTTGCACACGCCAGCCGCGATCCGATGATCCGCGAACTGACCCTGGACAGCCGCAACGTGCGCCCGGGTGACTTGTTCCTGGCAGTGCCGGGGGCCAAGGTCGATGGCCGTGGGCACATTGCCGATGCCTTGGCCCGTGGTGCTGCCGCCGTGGCTTATGAAGAGCAGGGCGCCAACGTGCTGCCGTTGACCGATGTGCCGCTGATCCCGGTCAAAGGCCTGATCGCTCAGCTGTCGGATATTGCCGGCCGCTTCTATGGCGAGCCCAGCCGGCAGCTGGACCTGGTCGGCGTGACCGGTACCAACGGCAAGACCAGTGTCACCCAGTTGCTGGCGCAGGCGTTGGAGCTGCTCGGCAAGCGCTGCGGCCTGATCGGCACCCTCGGTACCGGGTTCTACGGTGAACTGCAAAGTGGCCGCCTGACCACCCCTGACCCGATTGCCGTGCAGTCGACGCTGTATGGCCTGAAAAAGGCTGGCGCCAAAGCCGTGGCCATGGAGGTGTCCTCCCATGCCCTGGAACAAGGCCGCGTGGCTGCACTGGCTTTCGACATTGCGGTGATGACCAACCTGTCCCGCGATCACCTCGACTATCACGGCAGCATGCAGGCGTACGAAGCGGCCAAGGCCAAGCTGTTCGCCTGGCCGAGCCTGCGCTGCCAGGTGGTGAACCTGGACGACGAGTTCGGTCGGCGCCTGGCTCAAGCTTTCGAGGATAGGGCGCCGGCAGATCCTATCGAGTCACGGCTGCTCAGCTATAGCCTGGAAAACCCGGACGCGGCGCTGTTCTGCACCAAGGCCAAGTTCGATGACGATGGCGTGCGCGCCACATTGGTCACTGCCCAGGGTGAGCGCATTCTGCGCAGCCAGTTGCTCGGCCGTTTCAACCTGAGCAACATGCTGGCGGCGGTGGCAACCCTGCTGGCAATGGACTTTGCCCTTGACGAGATCCTCGGCGTCATCCCCAAACTGCAAGGGCCGGTAGGCCGCATGCAGCGCCTGGGTGGCGGCGCCAAGCCACTGGTGGTGGTCGACTACGCACATACGCCAGATGCGCTGGAGAAGGTTCTGGAAGCCCTGCGCCCGCATGCTCACGGCCAGCTGCTGTGCCTGTTCGGCTGCGGTGGCGACCGTGATCGCGGCAAGCGCCCACTGATGGCCGAAGTGGCCGAGCGCCTGGCGGACCGCGTCCTGGTTACCGACGACAACCCGCGTAGCGAAGACCCGCTGCGTATCTTCGACGACATTCGCCCCGGTTTTGCCAAGCCTGCCGAGGTGGAATTCATCGCTGGCCGCGGCGCGGCCATTGCGCACCTGATTGCTACCGCTGCTGCCGACGACGTGATCGTGTTGGCTGGCAAGGGGCACGAGGATTACCAGGAGATCAACGGCGAGCGCCATGATTTCTCCGACTTGATCGAAGCCGAAAAGGCACTTGCAGCCTGGGAGGCTCCACATGCTTAAGCCCATGTCACTCAGCCAGCTGGTCCCGCTGCTGAACGGTCAGCAGATCGGCGCCGATGCGGCGTTCACCGGCGTCAGCATCGACAGCCGCAGTGTCAGTGCCGGGCAACTGTTCGTCGCCTTGACCGGCCCGCGTTTCGACGGCCACGACTACCTGGCCGATGTCAAAGCCAAGGGTGCCGTCGCGGCGCTGGTCGAGCGCGAGGTGGCCGATGTCGACCTGCCGCAATTGCGCGTGGCTGACTGCCGCCTGGCCCTGGGCCAGCTCGGGGCACTGAACCGTGCTGCCTATGACAAGCCAGTGGTGGCCATTACCGGTTCCAGCGGCAAGACCACAGTCAAGGAAATGCTTGCCAGCATCCTGCGCACCCGTGGTCTTGTGCACGCCACCCGTGGCAACCTCAACAACGACCTCGGTGCGCCGCTGACACTGCTGGAAATCGCTGCGCAGCACAGTGCTGCGGTGATCGAGCTGGGCGCTTCGCGCATCGGTGAAATTCGCTACACCGTCGGCCTGACCCGGCCGCAGGTGGTCGTCATCAACAACGCCGGTACCGCCCATGTTGGCGAGTTCGGCGGCCCGGAGAAAATCGTCGAAGCCAAAGGCGAGATCCTTGAAGGCCTGGGCGAGGGCGGTATCGCCATTCTCAACCTGGACGACAAGGCCTTCGCGACCTGGAAGGCCCGTGCCGGGGCGCACAAGGTCATCAGCTTCGCCCGCAGCGACGCCCGTGCCGACTTCCATGCCAGCGCCATTGGGCGCGACGCCCGTGGTTGCCCGTCATTCCAGCTGCATGGCGCCGGCGAGGTGGCCCAGGTGCAGCTCAATGTGCTCGGTGAGCACAATGTCAGCAACGCCCTGGCCGCTGCCGCCGCTGCCCATGCCGTTGGTCTGAGCCTGGCTGGCATTGCAGCTGGCCTTGCGGCGGTGCAGCCGGTCAAGGGCCGCACCGTGGCGCAGATCGCGCCCAGTGGTGTGCGTGTGATCGACGACAGTTACAACGCAAATCCCACCTCGATGTGCGCGGCCATTGATATACTCGCCGGCTTCTCCGGCCGCACCGTCCTGGTGCTTGGGGATATCGGCGAACTGGGGCAGTGGGCGGAAGAAGGCCACCGGCAGGTGGGTGACTACGCGCGCGGCAAGGTCGACGCCCTGTACGCAGTGGGTTCCAACATGAAACATGCGGTCGAGGCGTTCGGCGCCAATGGCCGTCATTTCGCTACTCAAGCTGAGCTGATCGACGCGGTTAGTGCCGAAAACGCCAGCGACACCACTATTTTGATCAAGGGCTCGCGCAGCGCTGCGATGGAAAACGTCGTGGCGGCTTTGTGCGGTGCCAGCGGGGAGAAACATTAATGCTGCTGCTGTTGGCCGAGTATCTGCAACAGTTCCACAAAGGCTTCGCGGTCTTTCAGTACCTGTCCCTGCGCGGGATTCTGGGTGTACTGACCGCGTTGTCCCTGGCGCTGTGGCTGGGGCCGTGGATGATCCGTACGCTGCAAATTCGCCAGATCGGCCAGGCCGTACGTAACGACGGCCCGCAATCGCACCTGTCCAAGTCCGGCACCCCGACCATGGGCGGCGCACTGATCCTGTCGGCCATCGCTGTCAGCACCCTGCTGTGGGCCGACCTGAGCAACCGCTACGTCTGGGTGGTGCTGATCGTCACCCTGGCCTTCGGTGCCATCGGCTGGGTCGACGACTACCGCAAGGTGATCGAAAAGAATTCGCGGGGCCTGCCAAGCCGCTGGAAGTACTTCTGGCAGTCGGTGTTCGGCCTGGCGGCGGCGGTGTTCCTGTACAAGACCGCACCGACCAGCGTCGAAACCACGCTGATCCTGCCCTTCATCAAGGACGTCACCATTCCGCTGGGCGTCGGCTTCGTGGTGCTGACCTACTTCGTCATCGTCGGCTCCAGCAACGCGGTCAACCTCACCGACGGCCTCGACGGCCTGGCGATCATGCCCACGGTGATGGTCGGCGGCGCGCTGGGCATCTTCTGCTACCTGTCGGGTAACGTGAAATTCGCCGAGTACCTGCTGATTCCCTACGTGCCTGGCTCGGGCGAATTGATCGTGTTCTGTGGCGCCTTGATCGGTGCCGGCCTGGGCTTTTTGTGGTTCAACACCTACCCGGCACAAGTCTTCATGGGTGACGTCGGCGCGCTGGCGCTGGGCGCTGCCCTGGGCACCATCGCGGTGATCGTGCGCCAGGAAATCGTGCTGTTCATCATGGGCGGCATCTTTGTAGTGGAAACCCTGTCGGTGGTGATTCAAGTCGCCTCGTTCAAGCTGACCGGCAAACGGGTGTTCCGCATGGCACCGATCCACCACCACTTTGAACTCAAGGGCTGGCCAGAGCCACGCGTGATCGTCCGCTTCTGGATCATCACCGTGATCCTGGTGCTGATCGGCCTTGCCACCCTGAAACTGAGGTAGATGAGCGTGTCTTTGATCGCTTCCGACCAATTCCGCATCGTTGTCGGCCTCGGCAAGAGCGGCATGTCCCTGGTTCGCTTCCTGGCGAGCCGGGGCATTGCCTTTGCGGTCGCCGACACCCGCGAGCAACCGCCGGAACTGGACACCCTGCGCCGTGATTACCCGCAGGTGGAAGTGCGTTGTGGTGAACTGGACGTGGACTTCCTGTGCCGCGCCAACGAGCTGTACGTGAGCCCTGGCCTGGCCCTGGCTACCCCGGCCCTGCAGCAGGCCGCAGCGCGGGGCGTGCAACTGTCGGGGGATATCGAGCTGTTCGCCCGCCATGCCAAGGCGCCGATCATCGCCATCAGCGGTTCCAACGCCAAGAGCACCGTGACCACGCTGGTGGGTGAAATGGCAGCCAAAGCCGGCAAGCGCGTGGCCGTGGGCGGTAACCTGGGGACCCCGGCACTGGACCTGCTGGCCGACGACGTCGAGCTGTACGTGCTGGAGCTGTCGAGCTTCCAGCTGGAAACCACCGACCAGCTCAATGCCGAAGTGGCCACCGTGCTGAACATCAGCGAAGACCACATGGACCGCTACAGCGGCCTGCCGGCCTATCACCTGGCCAAGCACCGCATCTTCCGCGGTGCCAGGCAGGTGGTCGTGAACCGCCAGGACGCCCTGAGCCGGCCACTGCCGGTAGAAGGCCGACCTTGCTGGTCCTTCGGCCTCAACCAACCAGACTTCAAGGCATTCGGCCTGCGCGAAGTGGATGGCGAGAAATACCTGGCGTTCGAATTTCAGGCATTGCTGCCGGTGCGCGAGCTGAAGATTCGCGGCGCCCATAACCAGAGCAATGCACTGGCGGCGTTGGCCTTGGGCCATGCTGCCGGGTTGCCGTTCGAGCCGATGCTCGAAGCGCTGCGCGAATTCGCGGGCCTGGCCCACCGTTGCCAGTGGGTGCGCGAGCGTGACGGCGTGAACTGGTACGACGATTCCAAGGCCACCAATGTCGGTGCTGCATTGGCCGCCATCGAAGGCCTGGGGGCCGATATCGAGGGCAAGCTGGTGTTGATCGCAGGTGGCGACGGCAAAGGCGCCGAGTTCGGCGCCCTGCGTGAACCGGTCAAGCGGTTTTGCCGCGCCGTGGTGTTGCTGGGCCGTGATGCCGAGCGCCTTGCCCAAGCCTTGGGTGATGACGTGCCGCTGGTGCGGGTAAAAACCCTCGACGACGCCGTGCAACAGTGCGCCGACCTGGCCCGGGCCGGGGATGCCGTGCTGTTGTCGCCAGCCTGCGCCAGCCTCGACATGTTCCGGAACTTCGAAGAACGCGGGCGGCTGTTCGCCCAGGCAGCGGGGGCCCTGGCATGATCTTCGGTGTGCTCAAGCCGTATCCGTCGCCGCTGATCAGCGGCCGTGGCATCGACCTCGACTTCGCGATGCTGGCCGGCTGCCTGGCCTTGCTCGGCCTGGGCCTGGTGATGATCACCTCGGCCTCCTCGGAAGTGGCTGCAGCGCAGTCGGGCAACCCGCTGTACCACATGTTCCGCCACCTGGTGTACGTGTTCCTGGGCCTGGTGGCTTGTGGTGCGACCCTGATGATCCCGATCGCCACCTGGCAGCGCATGGGCTTCCTCATGTTGCTGGGCGCCTTCGGCTTGCTGGTGCTGGTGCTGGTGCCGGGGATCGGCCGCGAAGTGAACGGCTCCATGCGCTGGATCGGCTTCAGCTTCTTCAACGTGCAGCCTTCGGAAATCGCCAAGGTGTTCGTGGTGGTCTACCTTGCCGGGTACCTGGTGCGCCGCCAGACCGAAGTCCGCGAGACCTGGATGGGCTTCTTCAAACCCTTCATCGTGTTGCTGCCGATGGCTGCGCTGCTGCTGATGGAACCGGACTTCGGCGCCACCGTGGTGATGATGGGCGCGGCCGCGGCCATGTTGTTCCTTGGCGGTGTCGGGCTGTTCCGCTTCAGCCTCATGGTGCTGCTGGCAGTGTTGGCGGTGTTCGTTCTGGTGCAGGCGCAGCCTTACCGCATGGCGCGCCTGATCACCTTTACTGACCCATGGTCCGACCAGTTCGGCTCCGGTTACCAGTTGACCCAGGCGTTGATCGCGTTCGGCCGTGGCGAGTGGCTGGGCGTTGGCCTGGGCAACAGCGTGCAGAAGCAGTTCTACCTGCCTGAAGCGCACACCGACTTCGTGTTCTCGGTACTGGCCGAAGAGCTGGGCGTGGTCGGCTCGCTGGTGACCATCGCCCTGTTCGTGTTCGTGACCGTCCGCGCCCTGTACATCGGCCTGTGGGCGGAGAAGGCCAAGCAGTTCTTCGCCGCGTACATGGCGTTCGGCCTGGCCTTCCTGTGGATCGGCCAGTTCCTGATCAACATCGGGGTGAATGTCGGCTTGCTGCCGACCAAAGGCCTGACCCTGCCGTTCCTCAGCTACGGGGGCAGCTCGCTGGTCATCTGTTGTGCTTGCGTGGGCTTGTTGTTGCGTATCGAGTGGGAAAGCCGTACGCACCTGGGCAGCGAGGAGCACGAATTCAGCGAAAGCGATTTTGCCGAGGAGACCAGTCATGGCCGCTGACGGCAAGAACGTACTGATCATGGCCGGCGGTACCGGCGGGCACGTGTTCCCGGCCCTGGCCTGCGCCCGTGAGTTCCAGGCGCGCGGGTACAGCGTGCACTGGCTGGGCACCCCGCGCGGCATCGAGAATGAACTGGTGCCCCAGGCCGGCCTGCCGCTGCACCTGATCCAGGTCAGCGGCCTGCGCGGCAAAGGCAAGCTGTCGTTGCTCAAGGCACCCTTGACCCTGGTCAAGGCCGTTCTCCAGGCAAGGCGGATCATTCGCCAGCTCAAGCCGGTGTGCGTGCTTGGCTTTGGTGGTTATGTGACCGGCCCCGGCGGCGTGGCCGCGCGGCTGTGTGGCGTGCCGCTGGTGATCCATGAGCAGAACGCCCGCGCCGGTACCGCCAACCGCTTGCTGGTGCCGCTGTCTGCGCGGGTTTGCGAGGCGTTCCCGAACACCTTCGAGGCCAGCGACAAGCGCCGCACCACCGGCAACCCGGTGCGCCCCGAGTTGTTCCTGGATGCGCCGCGCGCGCCCCTGGCCGAACGCCGGGCACGGCTGTTGGTGCTGGGCGGCAGCCTGGGGGCGGAACCATTGAACAAATTGTTGCCTAAGGCCCTGTCCGAAGTGCCTGCTGCCGTGCGGCCCGAGGTGTTTCACCAGGCCGGCAAGCAGCACGCGCAGATCACCGCCGAGCGTTATCACGAGGCCGGCGTCGAGGCTCAGGTCGAGCCTTTCATCAAGGACATGGCCCAAGCCTATGGCTGGGCCGACATGGTGGTGTGTCGGGCGGGTGCGCTAACCGTCAGCGAGCTGGCGGCGGCAGGCCTGCCTTCGGTGCTGGTGCCGTTGCCTCACGCAATCGACGATCACCAGACCCACAACGCCCAATATCTGGCTCGCGAAGGTGCTGCCTTCCTGATGCCACAAGCGACAACTGGCGCAGCGCAGCTCGCTGAACGCCTGAATGAGGTGCTGATGCAACCCGAGAAACTCAATGTCATGGCAGGTACCGCTCGGCGCCTGGCCAAACCTGCAGCAACCAGCACCGTGGTCGATATCTGCCTGGAGGTGGCCCATGGTTGAGAGCCAGAAAGCCATGCCCCAGCCGAAAATGGGTCGTATCCGTCGCATTCACTTCGTCGGTATCGGCGGCGTGGGTATGTGCGGCATTGCCGAAGTGTTGCTGAACCTGGGCTATGAAGTGTCCGGTTCCGACCTGAAAGCCTCGCCGGTCACCGAGCGCCTGGAGTCATTCGGTGCCGAGATCTTCGTCGGTCACCGTGCCGAGAACGCTGCCACTGCCGATGTGCTGGTGGTTTCCAGCGCCATCAACCCGGCCAACCCGGAAGTGGCCACCGCCCTCGAGCGGCGCATTCCGGTGGTACCGCGTGCCGAGATGCTCGCCGAACTGATGCGCTACCGCCATGGTGTGGCAGTCGCCGGTACACACGGCAAGACCACCACCACCAGCCTGCTGGCCTCGGTATTCGCCGCAGGCGGTCTGGACCCGACCTTCGTCATCGGTGGTCGCCTGACCGCGGCCGGCACCAATGCCCAGCTGGGCACCAGCCGCTACCTGATCGCCGAAGCCGATGAAAGCGATGCCAGCTTCCTGCACCTGCAGCCGATGGTGGCTGTGGTCACCAACATCGACGCCGACCACATGGCGACCTATGAAGGCGACTTCAACAAACTGAAGAAAACCTTCGTCGAATTCCTGCACAACCTGCCGTTCTATGGCCTGGCGGTGATGTGCCTGGACGACCCGGTGGTACGCGAGATTCTGCCGCAGGTGAAGCGCCCGACCGTGACCTACGGTTTCAGCGAAGAGGCCGACATCCGCGCCATCAATGTGCGCCAGCAGGGTATGCAGACCCATTTCACCGTGCTGCGCCGCGACTGCGAGCCGCTGGACGTGTCGGTGAACATGCCGGGCAACCACAACGTGCTCAATGCCCTGGCCACCATCGCCATTGCCACTGACGAAGGCATCGCTGACGAAGCCATCGTGCAGGGCCTTTCCGGCTTCCAGGGCGTTGGCCGTCGCTTCCAGGTTTACGGCGAGCTGCCGGTCGAAGACGGCAGCGTGATGCTGGTCGATGACTACGGCCACCACCCGACCGAAGTGGCCGCCGTGATCAAGGCTGTGCGTGGTGGCTGGCCAAGCCGCCGCCTGGTGATCGTCTACCAGCCGCACCGCTATAGCCGCACCCGCGACCTGTACGACGATTTCGTTCAGGTGCTGGGCGATGCCAACGTGCTGCTGCTGATGGAGGTGTACCCGGCTGGCGAAGAGCCAATCCCCGGTGCCGACAGCCGGCAGCTGTGCCACAGCATTCGCCAGCGCGGCAAGCTCGACCCGATCTACATCGAACGTGGCGCCGAGCTGGCGCCACTGGTCAAGCCGTTGCTGCGCGCTGGCGACATCCTGCTCTGCCAGGGTGCCGGTGACGTTGGCGGCCTGGCCCCGCAACTGATGAAAAGCCCGCTGTTCGCTGGCGCCAAGCAGGAGAAGTCGAAATGACCAGCGCCTACGACAAGCTGCACTCTACCCTCGACGTGAAAGCGTTTGGCCGCGTTGCCGTGCTGTACGGCGGCAAGAGTGCCGAGCGCGAAGTGTCGCTCAAGTCCGGCGCCGCCGTGATCGATGCGCTGACCACCGCCGGTGTGGACGTCGTTGCCATCGACGTCGGTGACGACCTGCTCGACCGCCTGCAGAACGAGAAGATCGACCGCGCCTTCATCATCCTCCACGGCCGTGGCGGTGAGGATGGCAGCATGCAGGGGCTGCTGGAGTGCCTGGGCATCCCTTATACCGGTAGCGGCATCCTCGCTTCGGCCCTGGCCATGGACAAGCTGCGTACCAAGCAGGTGTGGCAGAGCCTGGGCATTCCTACCCCGCGCCACGCGGTGCTGGCGAGTGAAAGCGATTGTTTGCAGGCCAGTACGGAACTGGGCTTCCCGCTGATCGTCAAACCCGCCCATGAAGGCTCTAGCATCGGCATGGCCAAGGTGAACAGCGCCGAGGAACTGATCGCCGCCTGGCAAGACGCTGCCCAGTACGATTCCCAGGTACTGGTAGAGCAGTGGATCCACGGCCCGGAGTTCACCATTGCGGTGCTGCGCGGCCAGGTGCTGCCGCCGATCGCCCTGGGTACACCGCACGTGTTCTACGACTACGACGCCAAGTACATCGCCAACGATACCCAGTACCGCATTCCGTGCGGCCTGGATAGCGCCAAGGAACAGGAACTGATCGACCTGACCGCCCGTGCCTGTGATGCCGTTGGCATCGAGGGCTGGGGGCGGCTGGACGTGATGCAGGACGAGCAAGGCCGGTTCTGGCTGCTCGAAGTAAACACCGCACCCGGCATGACCGATCATAGCCTGGTGCCCATGGCGGCCCGCGCGGCTGGCCTGGACTTCCAGCAACTGGTGCTGGCAATCCTGGCCGAAAGCGTGGCGACGCGAGGTTAATCATCATGCAAGGCGCAATGATACGTCAGCAGCAACCCGTAACCGGCCGTAGCAAGCCGGTGCCGCGTGGTGCCAGCAGGCTGGTGGCCGACGAGCCCGTATCGGCGCGCCTGCCGCGGCCCAGCCTCGGCGGCCTGAAGCGCCTGCTGTGGCCGGTATTGCTGGTGGCAGCAGGCTTCGGTGCCTACGAAGGGGCCATCCGCCTGATGCCTTATGCCGACCGGCCCATCGCCAAGATCGATGTGCAGGGCGACCTCACCTACATCAGCCAGCAGTCGGTGCAGCAGCGTATCGCCCCTTACGTGGCCGCGAGCTTCTTCAGTGTCGACCTGCCGGCGATGCGTGCGGAGCTCGAACAGATGCCCTGGATCGCCCACGCCGAAGTGCGCCGGGTGTGGCCTGACGAGGTGGTCATCCGCCTGGAAGAACAGCTGCCGGTGGCGCGCTGGGGCGACGAAGCCTTGCTCAACAACCAGGGCCAGGCATTCACCCCGCGTGAGCTGGCCAACTATGAGCACCTGCCGCAGCTTGCCGGGCCGCAGCGTGCCCAGCAACAAGTCATGCAGCAGTATCAGGTATTGAGCCAGATGCTGCGCCCCTTGGGCTTTTCCATCGCTCGCCTGGAGCTGCGCGAGCGAGGCAGCTGGTTCCTGACCACTGGCGCGAGCAGCGCCGGGCCGGGCATCGAGCTGCTGCTGGGGCGCGACCATCTGGTGGAGAAGATGCGCCGTTTCATTGCCATTTACGACAAGACACTCAAAGACCAGATCAGCACTATCGCCCGCATTGATCTGCGTTATTCCAACGGACTTGCCGTTGGTTGGCGGGAACCGATTGCACCGACGACGGCCCAACCCGCCGTTGCGAAGAATTAGAGAGAGGCAGGACCATGGCAAACGCGCATAGCGGCAAAATGATCGTCGGGCTGGATATTGGCACCTCCAAGGTGGTGGCGCTGGTCGGCGAAGTGGGCGAAGACGGTACCCTGGAGATCGTCGGTATCGGCACACACCCGTCCCGCGGCCTGAAAAAAGGCGTGGTGGTGAACATCGAGTCGACCGTGCAATCGATCCAGCGCGCCGTCGAAGAAGCGCAGCTAATGGCCGGCTGCCGCATCCACTCGGCGTTCGTGGGCGTCGCCGGTAACCATATCCGCAGCCTGAACTCCCACGGCATCGTCGCCATCCGTGACCGCGAGGTCAGCCTGGCCGACCTGGAGCGGGTACTGGACGCGGCCCAGGCGGTGGCCATTCCGGCAGACCAGCGCGTGCTGCACACCCTGCCGCAGGACTACGTGATCGACAACCAGGAAGGCGTCCGCGAGCCGCTGGGCATGTCTGGCGTGCGTCTGGAAGCCAAGGTTCACGTGGTGACCTGCGCGGTCAACGCGGCACAGAACATCGAAAAGTGCGTGCGCCGCTGCGGCCTGGAAATCGACGACATCATCCTCGAGCAGTTGGCTTCGGCCTATTCGGTGCTCACCGACGATGAAAAGGAACTGGGCGTGTGCCTGGTCGACATCGGTGGCGGTACCACCGACATCGCCATCTTCACCGAAGGCGCGATCCGCCACACCGCTGTCATTCCGATTGCCGGCGACCAGGTGACCAACGACATCGCCATGGCCCTGCGTACCCCGACCCAGTACGCCGAAGAAATCAAGATCCGCTACGCCTGCGCCCTGGCCAAACTGGCGGGCGCTGGCGAGACCATCAAGGTGCCGAGCGTGGGCGACCGCCCACCGCGCGAGCTGTCGCGTCAGGCCCTGGCCGAGGTGGTGGAGCCGCGTTACGACGAGCTCTTCACCCTGATCCAGGCCGAACTGCGCCGCAGCGGGTACGAGGACCTGGTGCCAGCGGGCATCGTCCTCACCGGCGGTACCGCGAAGATGGAAGGTGCCGTGGAACTGGCCGAGGAAATCTTCCACATGCCGGTACGCCTGGGCGTACCGCACAGCGTTCGGGGCCTGAGCGACGTGGTTCGCAACCCCATTTATTCCACCGGCGTGGGCTTGCTCACCTACGGCCTGCTCAAGCAGTCCGAGGACATGGTCCTGACCGGCAGCAGCAACAGCAGCAACAACAGCTATGGCGATGAACCGAAGGCCCCAGTGCTTGAACGCTTCAAGCGCTGGGTACAGGGCAACTTCTAAGTTTCAAAGCAGTAGTGGTAGGCGCAACAACTAGAGAACTGTAAGGAGAGGGAAAATGTTCGAGCTCGTAGACAACGTCCCGCAAAGCCCGGTCATCAAAGTGATCGGCGTTGGTGGTGGTGGCGGCAACGCCGTCAACCACATGGTCAAGAGCAGCATCGAAGGCGTGGAATTCATCTGCGCCAACACGGATGCTCAGGCCCTGAAAAACATTGGTGCACGCACCATCCTGCAATTGGGCACTGGCGTGACCAAGGGCCTGGGTGCTGGCGCCAATCCGGAAGTCGGCCGTCAGGCCGCACTGGAAGACCGTGAGCGCATCGCCGAAGTACTGCAAGGCACCAACATGGTGTTCATCACCACTGGCATGGGCGGCGGTACCGGTACCGGTGCTGCACCGATCATCGCCGAAGTGGCCAAGGAAATGGGCATCCTCACCGTAGCCGTGGTGACCCGTCCGTTCCCGTTCGAGGGCCGCAAGCGCATGCAGATCGCCGATGAAGGCATCCGCATGCTGGCTGAAAGCGTCGACTCGTTGATCACCATCCCCAACGAGAAACTGCTGACCATCCTGGGCAAGGATGCCAGCCTGCTGTCCGCCTTCGCCAAAGCCGATGATGTACTGGCCGGTGCCGTGCGCGGTATCTCCGACATCATCAAGCGCCCGGGCATGATCAACGTCGACTTCGCCGACGTGCGCACCGTCATGGGTGAAATGGGCATGGCGATGATGGGTACTGGTTGCGCCAGCGGCCCGAACCGTGCACGCGAAGCCACCGAAGCAGCCATCCGCAACCCGCTGCTGGAAGATGTCAACCTGCAGGGCGCCCGCGGCATCCTGGTGAACATCACCGCTGGCCCGGACCTGTCGCTGGGTGAATACTCCGACGTGGGTAGCATCATCGAAGCCTTCGCCTCTGACCACGCCATGGTCAAGGTCGGTACCGTGATCGATCCGGACATGCGTGACGAACTGCACGTGACCGTTGTGGCCACCGGCCTGGGCGCGCGTATCGAGAAGCCTGTGAAAGTGGTCGACAACACCCTGCAGACTGCCCAGCAGGCGTACGAAGCGTCCAACCCGGCGCCAGTTCGTCAGGAGCAGCCAGCCGTGAACTACCGTGACCTGGAGCGCCCGACCGTAATGCGCAACCAGGCCCACGCCGGTGCTGCGGCAGCCGCGAAAATGAACCCTCAGGATGACCTGGATTACCTGGATATCCCGGCATTCCTGCGTCGTCAGGCTGATTAATGGAATTTATCAGGGGTATAAAGGTGATTGGTATTCATCAAAGGTTGGGTCTGTTATCATCCCCAGCCTTTGTTGATACCTGTTCGCAATTTGCGCTGAAGCGGCCAATGCCATGATTAAACAACGCACCCTGAAGAATACCATCCGTGCCACAGGTGTCGGCCTGCACTCCGGGGAGAAGGTTTACCTGACCCTCAAGCCTGCACCTGTTGACACCGGCATCGTCTTCCGCCGCGCCGACCTCGACCCTGTGGTCGAGATCCCTGCGCGTGCGGCCAACGTCGGCGAGACCACCATGTCGACGACGCTGGTCAACGGTGACGTCAAGGTCGATACGGTCGAGCACCTGCTCTCCGCCATGGCGGGCCTGGGCATCGATAACGCCTACGTCGAGCTCTCCGCCTCGGAAGTGCCGATCATGGATGGCAGCGCCGGTCCCTTCGTATTCCTGATTCAGTCTGCCGGCCTGGAAGAACAGGACGCAGCCAAGAAGTTCATCCGCATCCTGCGTGAGGTGACTGTGGAAGAGGGCGACAAGCGCGCCACTTTCCTGCCTTTCGACGGTTTCAAGGTGAGCTTCGAGATCGACTTCGATCACCCGGTCCTCAAGGGCCAGACCCAGAGCGCGGTTGTCGACTTCTCCAGCACCTCGTTCGTGAAGGAAGTCAGCCGCGCCCGCACGTTCGGTTTCATGCGTGACATCGAGTACCTGCGCAAGCACAACCTTGCGTTGGGTGGCAGTGTCGAGAATGCCATCGTGGTCGACGAGACAGGTGTGCTCAACGAAGACGGCCTTCGTTCCGATGACGAATTCGTCAAGCACAAGATCCTCGACGCCATTGGCGACCTCTACCTGCTGGGCAACAGCCTGATCGGCGAGTTCAAGGGCTACAAGTCCGGCCATGCGCTGAACAACCAGCTGTTGCGCAAGCTGATTGCCGAAACCGATGCCTGGGAAGTGGTCACGTTCGAAGATGCCAGTACGGCACCGATCTCGTACATGCGCCCTGTTGCGGCCGTGTAAGTTCGAACACTCTCTCTAGTGTTGTAATCAAGGCCACCTTCGGGTGGCCTTTTTTATTGCTTGTCGCCAGCGTGGGCGGCCAAGCGCTCCAGTGCAGCGCGCAGCTTGGGGTCGGCGATGCCCTCGGCGGTGTCACGCAGGCTTGCCGCGGCGCTGGTGGACAGCTCGGCAGCATGCCCGCCGCGTTTGGCCGGTACCAGGGGCGGCTGCACCTTGTAGAGGATGCGCCGGAGGTTGCCAAAGGCTTCCATGGCCTGCAATGCGGCCAGCAGGCGCTTCTGCTGGTAGCGCAGGCGGGTAGCCCAATGGCCATCGGTCACCACCAGCAACAAGGTGCCATCGCGCCATGAGGCCACGTGGCAATGCTCGCGGGCAGCCGGTTGCAGCTGGCTTTCCAGCAGGCGCTGCAGGTGTTCCAGGCGTTCGGCGTGGTTCAGCAGCAGGCGCAGCGGGCGCACCTGGCGCAGCAGGGCCGAGGGTGGCTGGGCGGGGGAGGGTTTGTAGGCCATGGGGGTACGCATGAGGTTACAAGATCGGCAGTTTAACACCTGTAGAACCTGTGCTGGCCGCTTCGCGGGCACGCCCGCTCCCACAGGGATTGCGCAACACTCAGGCCTGTAGTGATCCTGTGGGAGCGGGCGTGCCCGCGAAGAGGCCAGCACAGGCAACGCAAGATAAGACTGGTTCTCGATACCTTTCATGTTGCCAAACCTTGAACTCAGGGAAAATGCCCCTATCTAAACCAAGCCCCTGCCAAAGCGCTGTGCCAGCATCGTGGAAATCCACCACTTTCCTCACCATCGTTTCCGGGTAGAATGCTCGTTCGCATGCGGCCTCAGGGCTGCACGGGCGACTCATGGGGCCGCCCTCCATCCCTACGTGTGGAAGATCCTGCCGATATGTTTGCGCCTTTGTTAAAAAAACTTTTTGGAAGCAAGAACGAGCGTGAAGTAAAACGCATGCTCAAGACGGTGAGTATCGTCAATGCCTTCGAAGAGAAGATGGTGGCCCTCTCCGACGAGCAACTGCGGGGCAAGACTGCAGAGTTCAAGGAGCGCCTGGCCAAAGGCGAGACACTGGACCAATTGTTGCCCGAAGCCTTTGCCGTGGCCCGCGAGGCCGGCAAGCGCGTGATGGGCATGCGCCACTTCGACGTTCAGTTGATTGGCGGCATGACCCTGCACGAAGGCATGATCGCAGAAATGCGTACCGGTGAAGGCAAGACCTTGGTCGGTACCCTGGCCGTGTACCTCAACGCACTGTCCGGCAAGGGCGTGCATGTGGTTACCGTCAACGACTACCTGGCCCGCCGCGACGCCAACTGGATGCGCCCGCTGTACGAGTTTCTCGGCCTGTCGGTCGGTATCGTATCGGCCTTCCAGCCGCCGGAAGAAAAGCGTGCTGCCTATGCGGCCGACATCACCTACGGCACCAACAACGAATTCGGTTTCGACTACCTGCGCGACAACATGGCGTTCAGCCAGGACGAGAAGTTCCAGCGTGAACTGAACTTCGCCGTGATCGACGAAGTGGACTCCATTCTCATCGACGAAGCGCGTACCCCGCTGATCATCTCCGGCCAGGCCGAAGACAGCTCCAAGCTGTACATCGAGATCAACCGCCTGATCCCGCGCCTGACCCAGCACATCGAAGAAGTCGAAGGCCAGGTCACTCAGGAAGGCCACTTCACCATCGACGAGAAGAGCCGCCAGGTCGAGCTCAACGAGGCCGGTCACCAGTTCATCGAAGAGATGCTGACCCAGGCCGGGTTGCTGGCTGAAGGCGAGAGCCTGTACTCGGCGCATAACCTGGGCCTGCTGACCCACGTGTATGCCGGCCTGCGCGCGCACAAGCTGTTCCACCGCAACATCGAGTACATCGTCCAGGACGGCCAGGTACTGCTGATCGACGAGCACACCGGCCGGACCATGCCGGGCCGGCGCCTGTCCGAAGGTCTGCACCAGGCCATCGAGGCCAAGGAAAACCTGAACATCCAGGCCGAGAGCCAGACCCTGGCCTCGACCACCTTCCAGAACTACTTCCGCCTGTACACCAAGCTGTCCGGCATGACCGGTACCGCCGACACCGAAGCCTTCGAGTTCCAGTCGATCTACGCGCTGAACGTGATGGTCATCCCGCCGAACAAGCCGCTGGCGCGCAAGGACTTCAACGACCTGGTGTACCTGACCGCCGACGAGAAGTACGCCGCGATCATTGCCGACATCAAGGAAAGCATGAAGCAGGGCCGGCCGATTATGGTTGGTACCGCGACCATCGAAACGTCCGAACACATGTCGAACCTGCTGAAGAAAGAAGGTATCGACCACAAGGTACTGAACGCCAAGTACCACGAGAAAGAAGCCGAAATCATCGCCCAGGCAGGTGCGCCGGGTGCCCTGACCATCGCCACCAACATGGCCGGCCGTGGTACCGACATCCTGCTGGGCGGTAACTGGGAAGCCGAAGTGGCCGCCCTGGAAAACCCGACCGCCGAGCAGATCGCCCAGATCAAGGCCGACTGGCAGAAGCGTCACCAGCAGGTGATCGAGGCCGGTGGCCTGCACGTGATCGCCTCCGAGCGCCACGAGTCGCGCCGTATCGACAACCAGTTGCGTGGCCGTTCCGGCCGTCAGGGGGACCCGGGCTCCAGCCGCTTCTACCTGTCGCTGGAAGACAGCCTGATGCGTATCTTCGCCTCCGACCGAGTGAAGAACTTCATGAAGGCCCTGGGCATGCAGGCGGGCGAGGCCATCGAACACCGCATGGTCACCAATGCCATCGAGAAGGCGCAGCGCAAGGTCGAAGGCCGCAACTTCGACATCCGCAAGCAGTTGCTTGAATACGACGACGTGGCCAACGAGCAGCGCAAGGTGATCTACCACATGCGCAACAGCCTGCTGGCGGCCGAGAACATTGGCGACACCATCGTCGAATTCCGCAAGGAAGTCCTCGACGCTACCATCAGCCAGCACATTCCGCCGCAGTCGCTGCCCGAGCAGTGGGACGTGGCCGGCCTGGAGGCATCGCTGGCCAGCGACTTCGCCATCAAGCTGCCGATCCAGCAGTGGCTCGACGAAGACGATCACCTCTACGAGGAGACGCTGCGCGAGAAGCTGCTGAACGAGATCACCACGGCCTACACCGAGAAAGAAGACCAGGCCGGCCTCGACGCCCTGCGTACCTTCGAGAAGCAGATTCTGCTGCGTGTGCTGGACGACCTGTGGAAAGACCACCTGTCGACCATGGACCACTTGCGCCACGGTATTCACCTGCGTGGCTATGCGCAGAAGAACCCCAAGCAGGAGTACAAGCGCGAGTCGTTCAGCCTGTTCCAGGAACTGCTGGAGTCGATCAAGCGCGATACCATCCGCGTGCTGTCGCACGTTCAGGTACGCCGCGAAGACCCGGTCGAAGAGGAAGCTCGCCTGCGCCGCGAGGCCGAGGAGCTGGCCAGCCGCATGCAGTTCGAGCACGCCCCAGCCCCTGGCCTGGAAGGCGAGCAGCTGAGCGAGGAGGAGACCGAAGTGGCCGTTGCCTCGGCGCCGGTGCGCAACGAGCAGAAGCTGGGCCGCAACGAGCCTTGCTGGTGTGGTTCGGGCAAGAAGTTCAAGCATTGCCACGGGCAGATCGAATGATCTGACCTGGGTGTTGTAACCTGATACATCCTGGGGCCGCTTTGCGGCCCCGTTTTTTGTACATCCACCGAATTTTCTAGGAGCGCTCTAATGGCTGTTGGTCTTGGTCCTTTGCCCACCCTGCACCCGGTTGCGGGTTTTGAACTCGGCATCGCTTCTGCCGGCATCAAGCGTCCTGGGCGCAAGGATGTGGTGGTCATGCGCTGCGCCGAAGGCTCCAGCGTGGCGGGCGTGTTCACCCTCAACGCGTTCTGCGCGGCACCGGTGATCCTCTCCAAGCAGCGTGTACAGGGCACCGTGCGCTACCTGTTGACCAACACCGGTAATGCCAACGCCGGTACCGGCGCCCCTGGGCTGGCAGCCGCCGAACGCACCTGCGCCAAGCTGGCTGAACTGGCCGGCGTACCCGCCGAATCGGTACTGCCGTTCTCCACCGGGGTGATCGGCGAGCCACTGCCGGTCGAAAAGATCGAAGGCGCGCTGCAGGCCGCCCTCGATAACCTGTCGGAGAACAACTGGGCCGAAGCGGCCACCGGCATCATGACCACCGATACCTTGCCCAAGGGCGCCAGCCGCCAGTTCCAGCACGATGGCGTGACCGTGACCGTGACCGGTATCAGCAAGGGCGCCGGCATGATCCGCCCGAACATGGCCACCATGCTTGGCTACATCGCCACCGACGCCAAGGTTGCCCCGGCGGTGCTCAAGGACCTGATGCTGGACGGCGCCAACAAGTCGTTCAACCGCATCACCATCGATGGCGATACCTCGACCAACGATTGCTGCATGCTGATCGCCACCGGCAAGGCCAACCTGCCAG
Source organism: Pseudomonas sp. UBA6699 (assembly GCF_002454615.1). Classification (NCBI taxonomy): domain Bacteria; kingdom Pseudomonadati; phylum Pseudomonadota; class Gammaproteobacteria; order Pseudomonadales; family Pseudomonadaceae; genus Pseudomonas; species Pseudomonas sp. UBA6699. The sequence goes on along the minus strand of NZ_DKJF01000020.1, from coordinate 24,450 downwards.
AAGTCACCGAAGCCAGTGGTGCGCTGTTCGAGGCCCTGAAAAAAGCCGTGTTCGAAGTGTGCATGGACGTGGCCCAGGCCATCGTGCGTGACGGCGAAGGTGCGACCAAGTTCGTGACCGTGCAGGTCAACGGCGGTGGCAACCACCAGGAATGCCTGGACGTGGGTTACGCAGTGGCCCACTCGCCGCTGATCAAGACCGCACTGTTCGCGTCGGACCCCAACTGGGGCCGTATTCTCGCCGCGGTGGGCCGTGCCGGTGTGCCGGAGCTGGACGTGAGCCTGATCGACGTCTACCTGGATAACGTGTGCATCGCCAGCCAGGGCGGCCGCAGCCCCAGCTACACCGAAGCCCAGGGCTCGGCAGTGATGGCCCAGGAAGAGATCACGATCCGGATCGAACTGGGGCGTGGCCAGTGCAGCGAAACCATCTGGACCACCGACCTGTCGCACGAGTACGTGAAGATCAACGCCGAATACCGTACCTGATGCAGTGATGGGGTCGGGCAACGGCCCCACAATTCCAGAACCAGGAGACGAACCATGAGCGATCACCTGAACTTCGGCGACACGTTGCGCGCCTTGTTGCAGGCTGGCCTGGCGGAGCGTGAAGTGTGAAACGGATTCATGTTGTAGCAGCGGTCATTCGTGGCGCCGATGGCCGCATTCTGATCGCGCGGCGGGCCGCCACCCAGCACCAGGGTGGCCTGTGGGAGTTTCCCGGCGGCAAGGTCGAAGCCGGTGAAAGCGTGGAAGCGGCACTGGCCCGCGAGCTGCGCGAAGAGCTGGGTATCGAGGTGAGCCGTTCGCGTGCGCTGATCAAGGTCAGCCACGACTACCCGGACAAGCAGGTGTTGCTGGACGTGCGTGAAGTGCAGGCCTTTACCGGCGAAGCGCATGGCGCCGAGGGTCAGCCGCTGGCGTGGGTTGCCCCGCGCGATTTGCCGCAGTACGAATTTCCCGAGGCCAACCTGCCGATCGTGGCTGCCGCGCGCCTGCCGGACCAGTACCTGATTACCCCCGATGGCCTGGAAGTGCCGCAACTGCTCAAGGGCATACAGAAGGCGGTTGCCAGTGGCATTCGCCTGATTCAGTTGCGCGCCCCGGACATGTACGACCCCAAGTACCGCGACGTGGCGGTGGATGCGGTTGGGCTGTGTGCGGGCAAGGCGCAGTTGATGCTCAAGGGGCCGCTGGAATGGCTGGGCGATTTCCCTTCGGCCGGCTGGCACCTGACCGCGGCGCAGTTGCGCAAGTACGCCGCCAAAGGTCGGCCGTTTCCCCGCGAGCGGTGGTTGGCGGCTTCCTGCCACTGCGCCGAGGAGCTGGCACTGGCCGAGCAGATGGGCGTCGACTTCGTCACCCTGTCGCCAGTCCAGGCAACCCAGACCCACCCCGAGGCGGCGCCGTTGGGCTGGGACGAAGCTCGACGTTTGCTGGCCGGGTTCAGCAAGCCGGTGTACTTGCTGGGCGGGGTAGGGCCGGGTGAGCGCGAGCGAGCCTGGGAAGCCGGGGCCCAGGGTGTGGCCGGCATCCGGGCATTCTGGCCCGAGGCCTGAGCCATTGGGGCGGCCCTGCGCGACACCGCGCAGGCCGCCCCGAACCTGTCAGCCCTGCGGCTTTTCAGCAGGCTGCCACAACACCTCGGCCACCCCCTGTCGCCGCCCGATGATCCGCGCCGCCACGAACAGCAGGTCGGACAGGCGGTTGATGTACGCCAGACCTACCCCTTCCAGTGGTTCCAGCGCATGCAGCTGCTGGCAGCGCCGCTCGGCGCTGCGCGCCAGGCTGCGGCACACATGGGCCTGCGCCACCAGCATCGAACCACTGGGCAGGATGAAGTTCTTCAGCGGCCCCAGCTCTTCGTTCCACACATCGATGACCGCCTCCAGGCGCTCCACTTCTGCCTGGTTCAAGGCCTGGTAGCTGGGCATGGCCAGCTCGCCACCCAGGTCGAACAAGCGGTGCTGACACGGCGCGAGCACCGTAGTGACCTCTTCCAGGCCTTGCTCGGCCAGGCCTGCCAAAAGCACGCCAAGCTGGCTGTTGAGGCTGTCTACCTCGCCAATGGCTTCTATGCGCGGGTGGCTCTTCGGCACCCGCCGGCCGTCGCCCAGGCCGGTTTCGCCCTGGTCGCCGGTACGGGTGTAGATCTTCGATAGGCGGTTGCCCATGTCATTGCTCCGGTAAGGTCGGCACCGCTGCTGCCGGCTGGCCGAGGGGCAGGCGCAGGGTGAAGCACGTACCCTGGCCAGGCGTGGAGTGCACCTCCATCTGCCCCTTGTGGTTGTTGGTGATGATGAAGTACGAAACCGACAGGCCCAGCCCGGTGCCCTGGCCGATTTCCTTGGTGGTGAAGAACGGCTCGAAGGTGCGCTTGCGCACGGCCTCTGGCATGCCGACGCCATTGTCCTCGACCTGGATCTCCGCCCACGGCGGGTTCAGCCGGGTGCGCAGGGTGATCCGCCCCGGCTCGCTCGGTTGCGGGCGCAGGTGGATGGCCTGGGCGGCGTTCTTCAACAAGTTCAACAGTACCTGTTCCAGTTCGTTGGCAGTGCACGGCACAGGACCCAGTTCAGGGTCGAACTGCCGCACGATGGCCTGCCCCTTGAAGTCGAAACCGATCGCCAGGTCGAAGTCGTTGCCGGCAATTTCCACCGCCTGGTCGATCAGCGCCGGCAACTCGCAAGGCTCCAGCTGTCGGTTGCTGCGGCGGCTGAAGCTGAGCATGTGGGTGACGATCTTCGCCGCGCGGGCCCCGGCCTGCTGGATGCCATCGAGCAGTTGCGGCACTTCGCGGCTGGCCAGGTAGCGGTTGATCATGGCCAGGTCGAGGCCAAGCTCGCTGGCCTGTTCCTGGTTGCGGGGCAGGTCTGCCGACAGGCGTCGGCGGATGTTCTGTACGTTGTGCAGGATGGCGCCCAGCGGGTTGTTGATTTCGTGAGCCATGCCCGCCGCCAGGCCGCCGACCGAGAGCATTTTTTCCGACTGGACCATCATTTCTTCCAGCGACAGGCGCTGGGTGATGTCGTCGATGCGGATCACCACGCCGCGCCCGCCGCCGCCGGTGAGCGGGTAGAAGGTGAGGGCGTAATGGCGCAGCTCGTCGCCCTTGGGCCAGGTGACCCGCTCGATCTTGGCCACCCGGTGCTTTTCCACGGTTTCCTTCAGTTGCGGCAGGAACGGCTTCAGCGGCTCGAAGGCGATGAACACCGGCTGGTTCAGCGCCTCATGCAACGGCGTGCCGGAGAGGACCGTGGCTTCGTGATTCCACTGGGTGACATAGAGCTGTTCGTCCAGGGCGATCAATGCCGAAGGCATCGAGTCGATGATACTGTTGAGGTAGTTCTGGAAACCGGTGAGTTTTTTCTCGATCTTGCTGCGCACCTGCACTTCCAGTTCCAGCTTGCGGTTGGTATGGCGGGTTTCCTCGGCCAGACCCTGGGCCTGGTCATAGGCATCCTGGAACTCGTCACGGGCGCGTTTGAGTTGCTGCTCACGGGCCTCGATGCGCGAAAGCATGGTGTTGAAGGCGTCGGCCAGGCTGCCGATCTCATCGTCGTTGCCACGCCGGGCGCGCAGGGCGTAGCTCTCTTCGCGGGTGACCTGGCGGCTGAGTTCTTCAAGCTGGTTGATCGGTTGGGTGATCAGGCGTTTGATCTGGCGGGCGATGAAGATCCACAGCAGGATGCTGAACACCAGGATAGCCAGGCTGGCACTGAGCGTGCCGGTGTAGAACGCGGTGGGCAGCTCGCTGCTGGCCACCAGCAACAGGTGGGCCGGCGGGTTGGCCTCGCGCGGGATGCGGATCAGTTGGGTGCTGCGAAACTCCATCAGGCGCCAGCCGTCGATGTTGCGAAAGCGCTTGGGCAAGGTCAACGGGTCGCCATGCTGGAGTTGCGCCAGCATGCGACCGTCCCCCCCGTACACGGCTGCCGCGCGCAGCGGGGTGTAGCTGTCCAGCTCCTTGAGCAGGGCACTGGCGGTGTCTGGGGTGTCGCCAGCGCGCTCGGCCAGTTGCGGGTTGGCCACCAGCCGGCCGATGGTCTGCAGGGCCTGGGGTGCCATGCTCTCCTGGGTGATCCAGTAAGCCGCGCTGATGAAGGTGAGGTTGGCCACCAGCAGGATGGTCACCAGCAATACCAGCAGGGCCGCCAGCAGCTTCTGCCCGACCGGGAGGTTTTCCAGGCGATGGCGCAAGGTCATGGGCTAGGCAGTGTCCGTATCCAGGTAATAGGACTGCGTCAGTCGCAGGGCAAGCCACGTAAGCGCAGGTGTTCGACCAGGCGTTGCAGCAGGTGTTCCAGTTGCGGCAGCTGCAGGCCGTGCCGCGCGGCAACCCGGCAGGCATGGCCGAGCAGGTAATGCACCTCGGTGCGTCGGCCTGCGTGCACGTCCTGGTACATGGAAGAGTAGTTGGCTGCGGTGGCCACGATCACCCGTTGCACTTCTTCGTCCAGGCCCTCGGCCGCTTGCGGCTGGCCACAGCGGCGCAGCAGTGCGGCCAGTTCGGTGCACAGGCCATGTACTTCCGCCAGGTGGCCCAGCAAGCCGCCGTTCTGGCAAGCGTGCAGCACGGTCAGCGGGTTGATCGCGCAGTTGAGGGCCAGCTTGCGCCACAGGCGGGTGAGAATATCCACCGTCCATTCGGCAGGGATGCCTGCTTCGTGCAGGTCATCGAACCAGGCCGGCAGCGCCGGGTTGCGCGGGTCGCCCAGCCAGTTGAAGCCATGCCCGGCAAAACGCACCTGCCAGTCGCCTTCGCGGAAGGCGCCTTCGGTGCTGGAGGCGAAAACGCAGCGCGCCTGTGGCAGCAGGTCTGCCACCGCGTCCTGGCTGCCCAGGCCGTTCTGTAGCAGTAGCACGTCTGCGCCCTCGGCCAGGCGTGGTACCAGGCCGGCAATCGCCGGGGCCGCGTCGTAGGCCTTGCAGGCCACCAGCAGGCGATGGATCGGCCCGTCAGCCTGGGCGGTTTCGGCGGGTATGGCGTAGTGCCGGGGCTGTTCTTGCTCGATCAACGTCAGGCCGCCAGCCTGCTCATAGGCCTGCAGCCGTTGCCGATCGCGCAGCACCAGGCGCACTGCCTTGCCCGCGCGTGCCAGGCGGCAAGCCCACAGGCTGCCGAGGCTGCCGGCGCCGAGAATATGCCAGGTGCTGCTCATATGCGTTTCGCAACCCGTTATAATGAGCCCGCATTTTAACCGTCAAACCCGGCGCGCTCCATCGTCAGCCTGAGCGCGCTTTTATTTTGGGAGAACAACCATGCCTTCGTTCGACGTGGTATCGGAACTGGACAAGCACGAAGTGCAGAACGCGGTGGACAACGCCATCAAGGACCTGGACCGCCGTTACGACCTCAAAGGCAAGGGCTCCTTCGAGTTCAAGGACAAAGAGCAGACCGTGATGCTCACCGCCGAGGAAGAGTTCCAGCTCGAAGCCATGCTGGAAATCCTGCGCCTGGCGCTGGTCAAGCGCAAGATCGACGTGAAATGCCTGGAAACCAAGGACCCGTATGCGTCCGGCAAGGAAAAGAAACAGGAAGCCAAGTTCCGCGAGGGTATCGACAAGGACCTGGCCAAGAAGATCGTCGCCACCATCAAGGACGGCAAGCTGAAGGTGCAGGCCGCCATCCAGGGTGAGCAGGTGCGGGTAACCGGCAAGAAACGCGACGACCTGCAGGAGGCCATTGCCTTGCTGCGGACCAAGGAATTCGAGATGCCGCTGCAGTTCAACAACTTCCGCGACTGATGCGGGTTTGGCCAGGAACCCCCATGGCTCAATGATGTCCATGGGGGCCGGGGCCGTGTGTTAGCGCGGTCTGTTCTACCGTGTACTTGCCGTTCGGCATCAGGAGATGAATATGGATTTGAACGCTGAAGTCGATCAGCTGGTTCGCCAGTCGCAAACCTGGATCCCCTTGATCATGCAATACGGCAGCCGTGTGCTGCTGGCGCTGGTGACCCTGGCGGTCGGCTGGTGGATCATCAACAAGGTCAGCGCCCGCCTGGGCAAGCTGGTCGGCCTGCGCAATGCCGACCTGGCGTTGCAGGGCTTCATCAGCACCCTGGCCAACATCGTGCTGAAGGTGCTGCTGCTGGTCAGCGTGGCGTCGATGATCGGCATCGAGACCACCTCGTTCGTCGCGGCTATCGGTGCCGCCGGCCTGGCCATCGGCCTGGCGCTGCAGGGTAGCCTGGCCAACTTCGCTGGCGGCGTGCTGATCCTGATGTTCCGCCCGTTTCGCATCGGCGACTGGATCGAGGCACAAGGCGTTGCCGGCACTGTCGACAGCATCCAGATCTTCCACACCGTGCTGCGCACCGGTGATAACAAGACGGTGATCATGCCCAACGGCAGCCTGTCCAATGGCATCATCACCAACACCAACCGCCAGCCCACGCGCAAGGTGGTGTTCGATGTGGGCGTGGATTACGAGGCCGATTTGCAGAAGGCCCGCAATGTGTTGCTGGAGCTGGCCCAGGACCCTCGCGTGCTGGCCGACCCCGCTCCGCAAGCGGTGGTGGCGACGCTGGGTGACAGTTCGATCACCGTGTCGCTGCGCTTGTGGACCAAGACCGCCGATTACTGGGATGTGATGTTCATGCTCAACGAGCAGGCGCGTGACCGCCTGAAGGCCGAAGGGATCGACATTCCGTTCCCGCAGCGGGTCATTCGGGTCGTGCAGGAAACTGCTGCCCAGTAACAGCGCATCAGCGCCGGGGCTGCACAGCGGCCCCGCTTTTTTTGCCCCGATTACACTTGTTCACAGCAAACCCCTGCAATTTCTGGCATATACCCTGCTCCTGCCTGTCACCCCCTCATATGCCATCATGAAACCACTGCTGTACATCACCCCCCTGCGGGCCTTGCTGTTTGGCCTGACCCTGGCCCTGTTCGAACTGCTGACCTACCTGGCCAGTGACGCGGTGATGCCGGCCATGCCGGTCGTGGTCGGCGACCTGAACGCCAGCCCTGAATACATCCCCCATGCCCTCAACCTGTACTTGCTCGGTGGCGTTGTGCTGCAGTGGCTGATCGGCCCGCTGGCAGACCGCTATGGTCGGCGCCCGTTGCTGCTGGCCGGCTGCGCGTTCTTCGGCCTGGCCTGCCTGGCGACCTTCTGGGCCCATGATATTGGCCTGTTCAACCTGCTGCGCCTGTTGCAGGGGATAGGCCTGGGCTTTGTGGTCACGGTCAGCTACCCGGCGCTGAATGAGGCATTCAGCGAGGCGGATGCCGTGCGGATGATGGCGCTGCTGGCCAACATCGCCCTGCTGTCGCCGCTGCTTGGCCCGCTGGTCGGGGCCTTGCTGTTGCAGTGGCTGGACTGGCGTTGGCTGTTCGTGGCTTTCGCCGTGGGGGCCGTGGTGTGCTGGGGGCTGCTGTACCGGCTCATGCCCGAAACCCTGGGTGTAGAGCGTCGCGACGGTTCGCGCCTGGCGTTCACGCCGATCCACCTGTTGCCATTGTTGGCAGGCTACGGCCAATTGCTCGGCAACCGCCGCTTTGTCGCGGGCAGCGCCGCCCTGGGCCTGGTCGGGTTGCCGCTGATTGGCTGGATTGGCCTGTCACCGGTATTGCTCATTCACGATGAGGGCCTGACGACCCTGGAATATGCGCTGTGGCAACTGCCGGTGTTTGGGGGGTTGATCCTGGGCAACCTGATCATCAACCGTATTGCCGACCGCTACCCGCTGCCGGCCTTGGTCCGTGGTGCCCTGTGGCCGTACCTGGCAGGGTTGAGCGTGATGGTGCTGGCGACATGGTATTGGCCGAGTGTGACCAGCCTGGTGGCAGGCATGTCGTTGTATGCACTGGGCCTGGGTGTGGCCAACGCGGTGCTGTACCGCATGACGCTGTTTTCCAGCGAGCAAAGCAAAGGCCTGGTCTCGGCCATGCTGGGGATGATCACCATCGCCCTGTTGGGGCTGGGTGGGGCGTTGCTGGCCATGATCGGCGCCGGTGCCAGCTTGCTGCATTTCGCACTGGCGGCGGGGCTGGCGGGCGCGCTGGCGCTGTGGCCGTTGTGGTTTGTGGTGGGCGGCCGGCCGGGGCAAGGGGCCGTGGCTGACTGACCTGCAGTACCTGTGCCTTGTCGATCTGTAACTTGCCAATGTCGCTACCGTGGCCTGCATGCGGGTCTTCCTGGTCCGACTCAATGCCATGCTCAGGACTGGCGAGCCTTGGCTGGATCTGGTGTTGCCTCAGCCGAAGAGGGGGTAGATCAACAGCTAAAATGCAGGACTAGAAGATTTCACGGTTCCTGTGGGAGCGGGCGTGCCCGCGAACACCGGCGCAGCCGGTGCCAGACACCGCGTCGCCTGCTTCGCGGGCAAGCCCGCTCCCACAATGAATCGCGCAGGCTTTTCAAATTCTGAGAAAGACAGTTGCTCCTACAGGCGGGGCTGGCGGGCGTACTGACGCTGTGACAGCCACACACAATCGCAATGTGGCTTTTTACCCGCGTTGCCCATCAGGCCGCCGCGCCTGGCTCTGCCAGCGGTTTACCGCGGCCAGCCTCGTGGCGCCACTGCAAGGCGATCAGGATCAGCGTAGGCACGCCCAGCAGGGCGGTAATCAGGAAGAAGTCGTGGTAACCGAACTTCTCCACCATCACCCCCGAGTACCCCCCGATCAACCGCGGCAGCAACAGCATGATCGAGCTGAGCAGCGCGTACTGGGTGGCCGAGAACTTCAGGTTGGTCAGGCTCGACAGGTACGCCACGAACGCAGAAGTGGCCATGCCGGAACTGAAGTTGTCCAGCGAGATGGTGACCACCAGCATTTCCAGGTTAGGCCCCATGTCCGCCAGCATCAGGAACAGGATGTTGGTGCCCGCCGATGCCGCGCCACCAATGAACAGGATGGGCATGATGCCGAAGCGCACGATCAGCAGCCCGCCGATACCGGCACCGACCAAGGTCATGATCAGGCCGAAGATCTTGCTGACACTGGCGATCTGGTCTTTGGTGAAGCCCATGTCGATATAGAACACGTTGGCCATCACGCCCATGACCGTGTCCGACATGCGGTAGGTGGCGATCAGGCCTAGCAATAGCAAAGCCTGCCAGCGGTAGCGGGCAATGAAGTCGTTGACCGGGGTCAGCACCGGGGCCAGGCCGCGGCGGCCCAGGCTCGACAGGCATGCCCAGGTCAGCAGCACATAGAGGATCAGGCGCAGGAAGGCGCGGTCTTCGAGCAACAGGTCGAGCGGCGTGGCATCCCCGGAGATGACCGTGGACCAGCCGGTATTGAACATCTGGGTGAAACTGGCGGGCACCGACACCAGCAGGATGATCAGCACGAACACCGAGGCCATCTGGTGCACCAGGCCGTAGCGCGCAGCCGACAGCTGGGTGCGCAGCGGCACCGGCGGTTCGCGCATGACCAGGGTCGTGAACAGCGCGGGCAGCATCATCACCCCGAACATCACGTAGGTGCCGGCCCAGGCTTTATGCAGGTAACTGAAGCCGGTAGACCCGAACCACTCGGCGAAGAACAGCGCGCCGGCGGTGGCGAGCAGGGCGGCGACCCGATAGCCGGCCATGTAGCTGGCGGCCAGGGCGGCCTGGCGCTGGTCGTCGGCGATTTCCAGGCGGTAGGCATCCACCGCGATGTCCTGGGTGGCCGAGGCAAAAGCCACCAGCACGGCCATGGCGATCAACCAGGATAGATGTTGTTGCGGGTCGCACAGGCTCATGCCGACCAGGCCGATCACCACCAGTGCCTGCGACAGCAGCAGCCACGAGCGCCGGCGCCCCAGGCCGCCGAGCAGCGGCAGGCGCCATTGGTCGAGCAACGGTGACCACACCCACTTGAAGGCGTAGGCCAGGCCGATCAGGCTGGCGTAACCAATGGTTTCGCGGGCCACCCCAGCTTCGCGCAGCCACACCGACAGGGTCGAGAACACCAACATGTAGGGCAGGCCGGCGGCGAAACCGAGCAGCAAAAGTACCAGGGTTGACGGGCTGGCATAGGCAGCGAGCGCAGCGCGCCAGGTTTTACGGGGCATGGGCCAACATCTGCCTCAAGTTTTCGAAAACAAAGCGCGCACTCTAACCGCTGTGATCTGTCGGGCGCCAGCCATGGCGCGTCATATCCACACGATTGTTGGTCACATTCACGCCTTCTGCACGCAGCCGCGCCCGTTGTTCATCCCCGGCCGGTGTGCCCAGCGCCAGGCTCAGGCGGCCCCCTGCGCCCAGCACCCGGTGCCATGGCAGGCGGGTTTGCGCAGGCAGTTGCCCGAGGGTGCGCCCTACCCAGCGGGCTGCGCGGCCAAGCCCGGCCAGCGCTGCGAGCTGGCCATAGCTCACGACTTTGCCCGCCGGTACTTGGCCAAGCACCGAATACAATGCCGTTCGTCGACCTTCGGCCGATTCCGGCATGTGCTCAGGTCCCCCAGACATGGCGCCCCCCTTGGGCTGTGGATGAAACCGGACAAATGGTCAGGTAAATGCGTATTGAACTCAATGCCAGGCTGCCGGTCTGTGCTTGCTCTGGTCGGCGGTAGCTGGATAATGCCCGGCTTTTTTCTTCGAATCGAACCGTATTACATCTATGCATTCTAGATCCCTGTTGTGCCTGCTCGCTGCTTCCCTGTGCGCCTCACCGGCGTTGGCCGATACCGTGTGGATGAAGAACGGTGACCGGCTCAGTGGCAAGATCAAAGTTTTCGATGGCGGCAAGCTGCTGCTGGAAACGCCCTACGGCGGCTCCATTGCCCTGGACTGGAAACAGGTGCAGACCCTGGAAAGCGACCAGGAACTGCTGGTCAAGCAGGATGCCTACACGGGCGAGAAGGCCAAGTCGCTGAAGGCCGCTGAACCGGGCAAGGTGACCTTGGCCAACGGCGAGGCACCCAAGACCGTGGAGCTGGCCAGCATCGAGCAAATCATTAAGCCCAAGCCCCTGGTCGAAGACTTCGTGTGGAAAGGCAACGTGGATGTGGCGCTGGACTACAAGCGCGCCGAAAACGATACCGACGACTACGATGTCAGCTTCAAGACCACGGCCCGCCACGGCCGCTGGCGGCACAACGCCGAAGGCGAGTACAACCGCGAAACCAAGGACGACGTCACCACCACCGACAACTGGAGTGCCGAATACGCGCTGGACCGCTTCATTACCGAGAAGTGGTTCTGGCAGGGGCGGGCGGAATACAAGCGTGACCGCATCGAAGACCTTGCCCGCCAGCGCACCGTCGGTACCGGCCCGGGTTACCAGTTCTGGGACAATGAACTTGGCGCATTCTCGCTGGGGTCGCTGATCAACCGCACCGACTTCGAGTACCAGGACGGCAGCAAAGACAACTTCTATTCCGCTGCCGTGAAGTGGGACTACACCCGTTACCTGATCGGCAAGAACGTGCAGCTGTTCACCAACGGCGAGCTCGCCAAACCGCTGGGTGGGGTGGCCGACTATTCGCTGGATGCCGAGGTGGGGCTGCGCTACAAGGTTACCGAATGGGCTTCGCTCAACCTCAAGGCGGAGCGCGACATCATCAGCGGCACGAGTGAAAGTGATCTGGAGAAGACGCGCTATACCGCGGGCTTTGGCGTGACCTGGTAAACCGCCGGGCCGCACCGCGGCCCCATTGGCACCCGGTGTGATAATGCTTATCTTGTCACCCATCCCGTTTGCCACCAGGAGCCGCACCCAGTGAGTACCAACGCCATTCGCCCAGCCCGGGAACTGCTGCTCAAGGAATACCGCGGCGTGCTCTCGACGCATTCCAAGTCGATGCCCGGCTACCCGTTCGGCTCGGTGGTGCCGTACTGCCTGGACGCTCACGGCAACCCGCTGATCCTCATCAGCCGCATTGCCCAGCATACCCACAACCTGCAAAAAGATCCCAAGTGCTCGCTGCTGGTAGGTGAGCGCGAAGCTGAGGATGTGCAGGCGGTGGGGCGCCTTACGGTAATGGCCGAAGCGCACAAGCTGGTCGAGGCAGACGCCATCGAGGCTGCCGCCGAGCGTTACTACCGCTACTTCCCGGACGCTGCCGGCTACCATAAGGCTCACGATTTCGACTTCTGGGTGCTGCAGCCGGTACGCCACCGTTACATCGGCGGCTTCGGCGCGATCCACTGGCTCGACCAGGTCACCCTGGCCAACCCGTTCGCCGGCACGGCCGAGGCCAGCATGGTCGAACACATGAACAGCGACCACGCCAATGCCATAGCCCACTATGTGCAACTGACCGGCCTGCCGAACCATGCCACAGCGCAACTGGCCGGGGTGGACAGCGAAGGTATGCACCTGCGCATCGGCCAGGGGGTGTACTGGTTACCCTTCCCGCATATTTGCAATACGCCGACACAAGTCCGCGAAGCCCTGGTTTTGCTGGCGCGGGCCGACCAGTGGCCCATGCCGGCAGGGGGCGAGGGTTGAAAAAGCGTGCACTTGCATCCACTTGATGGTCTTAAAGGAAGGTTCTCTTCCGACGAGGAATGCTTTGATGCGTGCTTTTCTACTGTTGCTTCTGCTGTTTCCAGTGCTGGAGCTGTTCGTATTCGTCAAGGTCAGCGCGGCCATCGGTTTCTTCCCGGCGCTGTTGCTGATCATTGCCGGTTCCGCCTTGGGTGTGCTGGTCATGCGCGTGGCTGGCCTGGCCACCGCCCTGCGCGCCCGGGAAAGCCTGCAGCGCGGTGAGCTGCCCGCCGAGGACATGTTCCAGGGCATGATGCTGGCGGTGGGCGGTGGTTTGCTGCTGCTGCCGGGCTTTATCAGCGACGTGCTGGGCCTGCTGTGCCTGCTGCCGTTCACCCGCCATCTGGCCGCGCGCAAGCTGCGCGAACGCGCCGAGGCCCAGGCCATGCGCCAGCGCGCGTTCCAGGACGACCCGTTCCAGGCCCAGCCGCGCGATGGCGGCCACCGGCCGAACGTGATCGAGGGCGAGTACGAGCGCCGCGACAAGTAACCACCGCTTTCCACTACGGGGCCGCACATGCGGCCCCGCGTTTTTTCCGCGAGCTGAAAAATTTTGTAGGGCAAGCCTTGTAATTGGATATGGCGGCCTCATGTATGTGGTCACCGCAAGGTTTCTGGCATTAACGCCAGACATTACTCAGGTGGCTTGCCCTTGGCGGGCTACCTTCCGGCAACGCCGGACAGCCTCAACCCGCCGGTTTCGATACCGGCCGATGAAAACCACAATTTGGGAGAGATCGACAATGAAGCTTCGTCCTCTGCATGACCGCGTAGTCATCCGTCGCAGCGAAGAAGAATCGAAAACCGCTGGCGGTATCGTCCTGCCGGGTTCGGCCGCTGAAAAACCTAACCGCGGCGAAGTCGTTGCTGTTGGCACCGGTCGCGTTCTGGAAAACGGCGAAGTCCGTGCACTGGCCGTCAAGGTCGGTGACAAAGTGGTTTTCGGCCCTTACTCGGGCAGCAACACCGTGAAAGTCGATGGCGAAGACCTGCTGGTCATGGCCGAGAATGAAATCCTCGCCGTTATCGAAGGCTGATTTCCCCGACTTCCCGTTACTCCAAAGAATTTCCAAGGATTAAACGATCATGGCTGCTAAAGACGTAAAATTCGGCGACTCCGCTCGTAAAAAAATGCTGGTTGGTGTCAACGTTCTGGCTGACGCGGTAAAAGCTACCCTCGGCCCGAAAGGTCGTAACGTGGTTCTGGCCAAGAGCTTCGGCGCGCCAACCATCACCAAGGACGGCGTTTCCGTCGCCAAAGAAATCGAGCTGAAAGACGCCTTCGAGAACATGGGCGCCCAGCTGGTCAAGGAAGTCGCTTCCAAGGCCAACGACGCCGCCGGTGACGGCACCACCACCGCTACCGTACTGGCCCAGGCCATCGTCAACGAAGGCCTGAAAGCCGTCGCTGCCGGCATGAACCCGATGGACCTGAAGCGCGGTATCGACAAGGCCACTGCTGCCGTTGTCGCCGAGCTGAAGAGCCTGTCCAAGCCATGCGCCGATTCCAAGGCCATCGCTCAGGTCGGTACCATCTCCGCCAACTCCGACAGCTCCATCGGTGAAATCATCGCCGAAGCCATGGAAAAAGTCGGTAAAGAAGGCGTGATCACCGTTGAAGAAGGCTCGGGCCTGGAAAACGAACTGTCCGTCGTAGAAGGCATGCAGTTCGACCGCGGCTACCTGTCGCCTTACTTCGTCAACAAGCCAGACACCATGGTTGCCGAGCTGGAAAGCCCGCTGCTGCTGCTGGTTGACAAGAAAATCTCCAACATCCGCGAGCTGCTGCCAGTGCTGGAAGCCGTTGCCAAGGCCGGCCGCCCACTGCTGATCGTTGCCGAAGACGTCGAAGGCGAAGCGCTGGCTACCCTGGTAGTCAACAACATGCGCGGCATCGTCAAGGTTGCTGCGGTCAAGGCACCTGGCTTCGGCGACCGCCGCAAGGCCATGCTGCAGGACATCGCCGTTCTGACCGGTGGCCAGGTCATCTCCGAGGAAATCGGCCTGTCGCTGGAAACCGCTACCCTGGAGCACCTGGGTAACGCCAAGCGCGTGATCCTGTCCAAGGAAAACACCACCATCATCGATGGTGCTGGCGCTGACACCGAGATCGAAGCACGCGTCAAGCAGATCCGTGCCCAGATCGAAGAAACCTCTTCGGACTACGACCGTGAGAAGCTGCAAGAGCGTCTGGCCAAGCTGGCCGGCGGTGTTGCCGTGATCAAGGTCGGTGCTGGTACCGAAGTTGAAATGAAAGAGAAGAAAGCCCGCGTTGAAGACGCCCTGCACGCTACCCGTGCAGCCGTTGAGGAAGGCGTGGTGCCTGGCGGTGGTGTTGCCCTGGTTCGCGCCCTGGCAGCCATTATCGACCTCAAAGGCGACAACGAAGACCAGAACGTCGGTATCGCCCTGCTGCGCCGCGCTGTCGAAGCGCCGCTGCGCCAGATCACTGCCAACGCCGGCGACGAGCCAAGCGTTGTCGCTGACAAGGTCAAGCAAGGTTCGGGTAACTTCGGTTACAACGCTGCCTCCGGCGAGTACGGCGATATGATCGAGATGGGTATCCTGGACCCAGCCAAGGTCACCCGTTCGGCGCTGCAAGCTGCTGCTTCGATCGGCGGTCTGATGATCACCACCGAAGCCATGGTTGCCGACCTGCCAGAAGACAAGCCAGCTGCTGGCATGCCTGACATGGGCGGCATGGGTGGCATGGGCGGCATGATGTAAGCCAGCCTTACCCCCTGCACCATGAGAAAGCCCCGGTTCGCGAGAACCGGGGCTTTTTTTATTCTCCTGTGGGCGCCATTGGGCCGCTAAGCGGCCCCGGCTTCAGGCAACGCTGTTTTTGACCGCGGGCACTTCTGCCATGCCCCGGCGATACAGCACCAGATAATACGACCCCAACCCGATCAACCAGCAGAACACCGCCGTCCACACGTTGTGCGACAGGAAGTGCGCCCCTTGCAGCATGCGCCCAACGCCAAGCAGCGAACCTGCCAGCAAGGCCACCACGAATGCCGCCCGCGCCAGGCGCGGCTTGCGGTCACGCAACATGAAGAACAGGCCGAACAGGCAGAACCCGGTCGCGGCATGCCCGCCCGGCCAGCACAGCCCGGGCTTGTCGGTGGCCGGCCGTTGTTGCAGCAGCTTGCTGTAGGTTTCGGTACCGCCAAACTGGGTGAGGCTCCAGGGGCACTGCACCTGCGTCACCTTCTTCAGGGGCGTGACAAACGCGGTGGACAAACCCAGCGCCAACACCAGGCAGCCCAGCTCGCGGCGCCAGCCAAATAGGCGCTTTACGAAAAAGCTGGCGGCGAAGGTCAGCAGCGCTATCAGCCCCAGCAGGATGACCCCCTGTTTGACCCGGTCATGCAGGATGTTTTCCAGCCAATAACTGTGGCGGCCAATGAACTGCCCGGCTACAGGGTCGAAGAACAGCTTGGCGAGGTCCATGTCGATCGACGTCAGCTCCAGCAGAATCAGGGCCAACGCGGTCGCCAACGGAATACCCAGGTACAGCCAGTAATTGATCGGGCGAGGGCGGGTTGCTTGCTGCATGGCGGCTCCAGGGCGGAAAAAAGATCGGCCATTGTCGTCGGCCCGCTATCCTGTGTCCGTGAAGGATCAGTGAAAAAACCGTCAAGTGCGGTGAATTTTTCCGGGGGCTGGCACCCTGCAGGCATAGGCCGTAAGCTGCGCCTGCCGCGCACCACAGCGAGAAGCGCCGCACAGGAGAAACCGATGCGCATTCTTTTGGTTGAAGACAACCGCGATATCCTGGCCAACCTGGCCGATTACCTGGGCATGAAGGGCTATACCGTCGACTGCGCCCAGGATGGCCTGTCCGGGCTGCACCTGGCTGCCACCGAGCACTATGACCTGATCGTGCTCGACATCATGTTGCCCGGTATCGATGGCTACACGCTGTGCAAGCGCCTGCGCGAAGACGCCCGCCGCGACACGCCGGTGATCATGCTTACCGCCCGCGACCAGTTGGACGACCGCCTGCAAGGCTTCCGTTCCGGGGCCGACGACTATCTGCTCAAGCCTTTCGCCCTGTCCGAGCTGGCGGCACGCATCGAAGCCGTGCTGCGCCGGGCCCAGGGCGGCGGGCGGCGCAGCCTGCAGGTGGCTGATCTGAGCTATGACCTCGACACCCTGGAGGTCACCCGCCAGGGCCGCATGCTCAAGCTCAACCCGGTCGGCCTCAAGCTGTTGGCCGTGTTGATGCAGAAGAGCCCTCATGTACTGCGTCGCGAAGTGCTGGAAGAAGCCCTGTGGGGGGACGACTGCCCCGACAGTGACAGCCTGCGCAGCCATGTGCACCAACTGCGCCAGGTGATCGACAAACCGTTCGAAAAACCGCTGCTGCATACCGTCCATGGCGTCGGCTATCGCCTCGCCGAGGGTCGTGATGGAGTTTAAGCAAAGCCTTGCCCAGCGCATCATCATCGCCTTTGCCCTGATGAGCGCGCTGGTGGCCGGGGCCTTCGCCTTCGGTATCGTCGGCACCGTGCACCTGGTCGAAGAGCGGCTGATTTCATCGGTACTGGGCGGTGACTTGCAGCGCCTGCTGCGCATGGACAGCGTCAGCGACTGGAGCCACCGCCCGCGCCCCGACCAATTGTTCTACTTCAGCGGCGGGCGCGACGACTTTGAGCTGCCCAAAGACCTGCGCCATCTGGACCGTGGCTTCCACGAAGTATTCCGCGACCAGCTTTCCTACCACGCGATGGTCGAGATCGTCGATGGCCGCCGCTATGTATTGCTGCAGGACCAAAGCGACTTCGAGGAGCGCGAGCGTGTGCTGTTCGCGGTGGTGCTGGTGGGCTTCGTGCTCAGCCTGGTGCTGGCGGTGATCCTGGGCTGGCTGGTGGCGCGGCGGGTGATGGCACCGGTGATTCGCCTGGCGCGGCAAGTTCGCCACCGTGACCAGCTGCTGGGCCTGGCGCCGCCGTTGGCGCCGGACTATGCGGCGGACGAAGTTGGCCAGCTGGCGGTGGCGTTCGATGACACGCTGGGCCGCCTGCGTGATGCGCTGACCCGTGAACGGCTGTTCACCAGTGACGTCAGCCATGAGTTGCGCACCCCATTGATGGTGCTGGCCACGTCCTGCGAGCTGCTGCAGGAAAACCCCAACCTCGACACCCGCGCGCGCAGCCAGGTGGAGCGCGTGGCGCGGGCAACCGAAGAGATGCGCGAGCTGGTCAAGACCTTCCTGATGCTGGCCAGGGCGCAACGTGATGAAGGCGCAGTAGCCTCCCGGGCGACCCTGCGCGAAGTGGCCAACGAGCTGATCGGGGTGTGGCGCGACACCATCGAACAGAAGGGCCTGACCCTGTATTTCGATGGCCAGGCCAGTGCCAGCGCAGTGCTGTACAACGCGACCTTCCTGCAGTCGGTGATGGGCAACCTGCTGCGCAATGCGGCGCACTACACCGATGCCGGCTACATCCGCCTGAGCCTGGAAAGCCATGGCTTCAGCGTGGAAGACAGTGGCGTGGGCATACCGGAAGAACAGCGCGAAGCCATGTTCAAGCCGTTCGTGCGCGGTGACGAGCGGCGCGGCGAGGGCCTTGGGCTGGGCTTGTCGCTGGTGCAGCGCATCTGCGACGACCAGGGCTGGCGGGTGACCTTGACCTCTTCTGTACCCCATGGCTGCCGTTTCCATGTCGACTTGAGCAATACGCGGGTGAAAGAAGAGCCGGACGTCGTGGCTGGGTAATGTGTTGTTACACGTGTTACCGTGGCCAACACTTTTTTCACATCAGCATGACCTGATTCCTACGCGCATTTACCTAATGTGAGCGCAATGGAATCAGGAGATGCTCAATGCGTAGCCCTATCAAGCTTGAATTTTCCGAGAAGTACGACAAAGACCATGCCCGAGAGTATTTTCTCAAGCACCAGGATGGCTTGGCCCGCCGGCTGTCTCACAAGCGAGATGAGCAGCTGGCCCGCCGCGCACTGGCGCTGGCGGGTGAGCCTGGCCTGGTCCTGGACTTGCCCTGCGGCGCTGGTCGTTTCTGGCCGCTGCTGGCAGAAAAGAACAACCGGGTCATCATCGGTGCCGATAATTCCCAGGCGATGATCGACACCGCCTGTGCTGCGCAACCGCCAGAAGTGGTCGCGCGGGTACGGCCTTTGCAGACATCGGCATTCGACATCGACTTGCCAGACAACTCCGTCGACAGCATTTTTTGCATGCGGCTGTTTCACCATATTGGCGAGGCAGCCCACAGAAAGAAAATTCTTTCTGAATTTCAACGAGTTAGCCGTGATAGTGTGATCTTGTCACTGTGGGTGGACGGCAACTTCAAGGCTTGGCGGCGCAGGAAACTGGAACAGCGCCGCAGCACCAAAGCCGAGCAGAACCATTACCAGAACCGGTTTGTGTTACCGGCCGACACGGTCGAAGAAGAATTCCGCGCCGCCGGTTTCAGGATCCAGGAACGCCTCGACTTCCTGCCGTTCTATGCCATGTGGCGGGTTTATGTATTGCGTAAGGGGTAGTGTTTGATGGCTGTAGCCCAGAATGGGGAGTCGCGCTTCGATTTTTACTGGCGCCAGCAAGGCGAGTGGGTAGAGGAGCCTAACCAGCGCCGGGGTGGCGAAAGTGGTGTGCAACGGCTCAACGATGCCAACGGCAAACTGCTGTATGCAAAGCGTCAGGTCGGGCATATTTATCGCAGCCTGTTGCACCCCTTCGGCCGGCCAACCGTGCTGCGTGAACTCGATGCGCTGAACAGCTTCGAGCAACTCGGGGTGCGTGTACCGCGCCTGGTGTTCTGTGGTGCCCAGCGCGATGCCGACCACCAGTGGCGGGCGCTGCTGGTCAGCGAAGCACTGGACGGGTTTGTGGAGCTGGACACCTGGCATGCCCAAGGTGCCCGAGACCGTTACCCACAGGTGGTCCACGAGCGCATGCTCAAGGACCTTGCCGAAAACCTGGCGCGCATGCACCTGGGCCATTGGCAGCACGGCTGCCTGTACGGCAAGCATGTGTTCGTCAAGGTGCTGGGCGAGGGCGAGCAAGCCCGTGTCGAAGTGGCGCTGCTCGACCTCGAGAAGTGTCGGCGACGTTTCAGTTGCCAGCGCGCGGCGGGTAACGACCTGCGCCAATTGCGCCGCCATTCGTCGCTCAACGAGGCGGAATGGCAGACGCTACTCTACTTTTACAAGGTGGCGTTTGGCAGCGCTGTCAAAGGGTTAGGGTAATGAAACTAGAAATAGCTCGAGCTTTGTTCCTGGTAGCGGGCCTGGCGGTGACCACTGTAGCGGTGGCTGCCTGGGAAGAGCCGAGGCCGACGGTATTCAGCAAGGCTGAGATGGCCGCCCAGTGCGCACTGCCGCGGGACGTGAAACCGCAGCAGAAGGCCAGGGTAGAGCCGGATCAGGATCTGTTGCTGTTGCTGTTCGGCCTGCGCCAAGGGTTGCGGCCATTTGGTTGAAACCGGTGGAGCTGTACATGCCAGAGGCCTCGCAAGCGCGAGGCCTCTGGCGTTTCTGCAGGTGGCCCTCGGTGGGCGGGTTTCAGGCGGCAGCAGGTTCCTTGGCCACCGTCTTGTGCGCCAGCAGGGTGTAGATACAAGGCAGCACGAACAGGGTGAACAACGTGCCGATCGACATGCCGGTCGCGATCACGGCACCGATGTCGAAGCGGCTTACCGCCCCGGCCCCGGTCGCGAGGATCAGCGGCACCATGCCGAATACCATTGCCGCCGTGGTCATCAGCACCGGCCGCAGGCGAATCGCCGCCGCTTCTTCGATTGCCTCGCGCGCGCCCAGGCCAAGCTCATCACGTAACTGGTTGGCGAACTCGACGATCAGGATGCCGTGTTTGCTGATCAGCCCGATCAATGTCACCAGCCCGACCTGGGTGTAGATGTTCATGCTCGACAGGCCCAGGAACAGTGGCAACAGCGCCCCGCAGATCGACAACGGTACCGTAACCAGGATCACCAGCGGATCCCGGAAACTTTCGAACTGGGCCGCCAGGACCAGGAAGATGATCGCCAGTGCCAGGCCAAAGGTCACCCACAGTGCGCTGCCTTCCTGCACGTACTGGCGGGCCACGCCGGCATAGTCGAAGGCGTAACCTTCCGGTGCCTCTTCGCGGGCGATGTCCTGCACGGTCTTCAGCGCTTCGCCCAGGCTGACCATCGGTACGCCTTGAATGATGGCCGAGTTCAACTGCTGGAACTGGTTGAGCTGCCGCGGGCGAGCGCGGTCGGTGAGGGTGACCAGGGTCGCCAGCGGCAGCAGCTTGCCCTGGTCGTTCTTCACATAGTAGTTGTTCAGCCAGCCGGGGTTGTCGCGGTATGCGCGCTCGGCTTGGGCAATGACCTTGTAGCTGCGCCCCTCGAGGGTGAAACGGTTGATTTCGGCTTCACCCAGCAAGGTGGCCAGGGTACTGCCGAGAACGTCCATCGATACCCCCATTTGCGCCGCCTTGGCCCGGTCGATATCGACCACCACCTCGGGTTTGTCAAAGGCCAGGTCGATGTCGAGGAAGGCGAACTTGCCCGATGCCTGGGCCCGAGCCTTGATGCGTTGGGCCACCTCCAGCAGTGCCGGGTAGTCGCCTGCGGTGTTGATCACGAACTGGAACGGCAGGCCTTCGCCGGTGCCGGGCAGCGACGGCAGGTTGAAGCCGAAGATCTGCAGGCCGGCGACCTCTTCCAGCTTGGCCTGTACCAGTGGCAGCAGCTCCATTTGCGTACGCTCGCGCTCGTTCCAGGGCTTGAGCAGGAAGCCACCGATGCCGCTCTGCACACCATTGAAACCGTTGATCTGGAACGACGAATAGTATTCGGGGAAGGTCTTGAACAGAGGGGTGAACTGGTTGGTGTAGGCGTTGAGGTAGTCAAGGTTGGCTGGCTGCGGGGAACTGCTGATCATGAAGATCACCCCCTGGTCCTCGTTGGGGGCCAGTTCGTTCTGGGTGAACTTCAGCAGTAGCGGAATCAGGCACAGGATGATCACGGCAAACACCAGTACCACCGGCCGGCTGTCGAGCGTGCCGTGCAGCAGGCGCTGGTAGCGTACCTTCAGGCGCGCGAACTGCCGATCGAGCCAGTGGGCCAGGCCGCTGGAATTCTGCTCGCGGCGTAGCAGCAGGGCGCACATCATCGGTGACAGGGTCAGGGCGACGATACCGGAAATGACCACTGCGCCGGCCAGGGTCAGGGCGAACTCCTTGAACAGTGCCCCGGTGAGCCCGCTGAGAAAGCCGATGGGCGCATACACCGCTGCCAGGGTGATGGTCATCGACACCACCGGCATGGCGATCTCGCGCGCGCCTTCCAAGGCTGCATCGAACGGCGACTTGCCTTCTTCGATATGCCGGTGAATGTTTTCCACCACCACGATCGCATCGTCCACCACCAGCCCGATGGCCAGGACCATGGCGAGCAGTGTGAGCAAGTTCAGCGAGTAGCCCATCATCTGCATGAAGAACAACACGCCAATCATCGACAGCGGAATGGTCACCACAGGGATCAGCACCGAGCGCAGGGCGCCAAGGAACAGGAACACCACTAGGATGACGATCAGCACCGCTTCGCCGAGGGTCTTGATCACTTCGTCGATGGAGGCCTGGATGAACAGCGTGGCGTCGTAGGCGATAGACACCTTCAGCGCCGAGGGCAACTGGCTTTCCAGGTCGGGCATGACCCGCCGCACTTCCTTGATCACCTCCAGCGGGTTGGCGGCGGGCGTGGCCTTGATGCCGATGTACACCGAGGGCGTGCCGTCGAATGAGCTGACGGTGTCGTAGTTCTCTGCCCCCATCTCCACACGCGCCACGTCACCCAGCAGTACGCGGCTGTCGCCACTGGTCTTGACCGGCAGGGCGGCGAACGCCTCGGCTGACTTCAGCTCGGTGCTGGCGTTGATGCTGGTGACCACGTATTCGCCTTTGACTTCGCCGGCAGCGGACAGGAAGTTGTAGCGGCGCACGGCGTCGGTCACGTCGCTGGCCGCCAGGCCGAAACCGGCCAGTTTCACTGGGTCCAGCCACAGACGCATGGCAAATACCTGGTTACCGAGGATTTCTGCCTCGGCCATGCCGGGTAGCGTGGCCAGCTTGGGCTGGATCACCCGTGACAGGTAGTCGGTGATTTGCGGGTTGCTCATCTGTTCGCTGTAGAAGCTGATGTACATCAGCGCCGAAGCATCGGCGGCTTCCTTGCTGAGTACCGGGTCTTCGGCGTTCTGCGGCAGCTTGTTGCGCACTTCGTTGGCCTTGGCCAGCAGTTCGGTGAACAGCCTGTCGCTGTCGGCACCGATGCGCGCGTAGATGGATATGACGGAAAAATTCTGCCGGCTCACCGAGGTCATGTAGTCGATACCTTCGGCGCTGGCCAGGCTTTGCTGCAGCGGCTGGGTGATGTAGCCCTGGATGGTTTCGGCGTTGGCCCCGGGGTAGGCCGTGGTGACGGTGATCAGGGCGTTTTCCATGCGCGGGTACTGGCGGATCTGCAGCGTGTGCCAGGCCTGGATACCCAGCAACAGGATCAGCAGGCTGACCACGCTGGCCAGCACCGGGCGACGGATGAACGGGTCGGTGAACGCCATGCCAGCCTCCAGTCAGTCCTTGGTCGCGGCGCCCGGGGCGGGCTTGACGGCCTGGTCCTGGCCGATTCGGATTGCGGCGCCGGGGGTCAGCTTCAGCTGCCCGGCAGTGACTACCTGTTCCCCGGCCTGCAACCCTTTGCTGACCACCACCACGCCGTCACGGCGCTCGCCGGTCTGCACGGTGCGCTGTTCGGCGACCCATTGGGGTTGGCCCTGTTCATCGTGCTGCGGCTTGCCGTGCTGGTCCTTTTTCGCGGTGGCGACATATACCGAGTTGCCGTACAGGGTGTAGGTAATGGCACTTTCCGGCACCACCACCTGCAACTGCGGATCGGGCAGCAGTACCTGCAGGCTGGCGAACATGCCCGGCAGCAATTTGCCGTCGGGGTTGGCCAGGGTCGCGCGCACCAGCAGGTTTCGCGTGGTTTCATCGACCTTGGGGTTGATGGCGCTGAGGCGGGCGGGGAAGGTCTGGTCCGGGTAGGCAGCCACTTGCACCAGCACCTGCTGGCCGAGGTTCAGCTGGGGCAAGGCCTGTTCCGGCACGTTGAAGTCTACGTACAGGCCGGAGGTGTCCTGCAGGGTCGCGATGACGGTGCCTGGCGCCAGATAATCGCCTACATCCACCTGGCGGATGCCCAGGGTGCCACTGAAGGGCGCGCTGATGCTTTTCTTGTTCTTCGAAGCCTTGAGCTGCTCGACCACCGCCTGGTTGCGCTGGTACTGGGCATTGAGGCGATCATATTCGCCACGGGAGATCGCCGAGTCACCCACCAGTTGCCGCCCGCGGCCGAAGTCGACCTTGGCCAGGCCCAGGTCGGCCACGGCGGTGCCTAGCAATGCGGTTTCCTGGTCATCGTTGAGCCGCAGCAGCAGCTGCCCGGCCTTGACCGTTTGCCCAGAGTCGAAATACAGGGCCTTGACGATGCCTTCTACCTCCAGGCTCAGCTCGACACCCTGCAGCGCCTTGAGGCTGCCGACCGCGGGCAGGCGCTGTTGCCACTGGCGTTGTTCGGCCAAGGCTGCCGCCACGGTGATAGGCGGCTTGGGGGCAGTGAACATCTGGATCTGCTGGTAGATCGAGAAAGCCTTGTAGCCCCCCAGGGCCAGCACGATCAGCAGAACCACGGCCAACATGATGAGCATGCGGCGGCGCAGCATAGGTCCGGTTCCTTGGATGCAGTTGTTATTCGTTCTGGCACGACAACGGGCGATCCTGCCCACGTGTGGATGGGGGAAGTATTGACTGTTTTTTGTCTGAAGGGGAGTAAATTGTCTGCACCGGCCCTATCGCCGGCAAGCCGGCTCCCACAGGGATCGCCGCAGGGCTGATAGATGCTGTGGCGAGCAGCTGGCAAGGGTAGCCGCAGTATCTTCAGCGCCTGTGAGATCGAGCGCCGCCCGCGCGGCGCATCGCGAGCTGCGCTCGCTCCTACGTTTG